>DASXMT010000413.1:0-2379 GCA_036495505.1 Acidimicrobiales bacterium
AGGAATCCTTGAGGGAAGGAAGGTCGCCGGGCGCCCATCCCGCGTCAAGATTCCCGGATGGCTGAGAGCACACGCCCATCAGCACTGGTTCGCCGTCGTCATGGTGGGTGTCTTCGGCACGATGGCCGCAGATGTGCTCCACGTCGGATTCCACGTCCCCTACATCGCCTCGGCCCCACTGTTCGCCGTCGTGCTCCTCGCCGTGTTCGTGGCGTGGCAGAAGACGGAGAACACACTCTCCATCCACAGCATCGATACGCCTCGCCGAGAGGCGTTCTACTGGGCCGCGGTCGTCGCCACCTTTGCGCTCGGAACTGCGGTTGGAGACCTGACGGCGACCACCTTCCATTTGGGCTACGGGTACTCGATGGTGCTCTTCGCCGGCTTGATCGCCCTCCCCGCCGTCGGCTACCGGCGCTTCAACTGGAACCCCATCTTCGCCTTCTGGTTCGCCTATGTCGTGACCCGGCCGCTCGGTGCCTCCTTCGCCGACTGGATGGGCAAGCCCACCAACGTGGGCGGCCTGGGATGGGGCAGCGGTCGGGTCGCCCTGGTTCTGACCGGTTTGATCATCGGTTTTGTCGCCTTCCTCGCCGTCACCCGCAGGGATGTGCAACAGGATGGGCACCGGCACCCGGCCCGTACCCGCCCGGCGGGATAGGCGGCGGCCGCGGACCGACGGGTTACCATCTGGTCCATGGCACTCATCGAACCCGGTCACCTCCATCGTCTGGCCTTGGCCGTCGACGACGCCGCCCCCGCCCACGATTGGTTCCAACGGGTCCTGGGTGCCGGCGCCCTGAACAGCGACGGGCACTCGGACGACATCCGTGCGGGCGGCGAGGCCGATCTCGAGGGCACCGATGTTCGATTGTTTCGTATCGGTGGCTATCCGATCATCCTCCTCGCGAAGGGCATTCCCGGAGGTCCCGTCGCCAAGTTCATCGAGCGATACGGACCCGGGGTGCACTCGCTGGCCTGGGAGGTCGACGACATGTGGTCGGCTCAGAACCTGCTCATGGAGCGCGGTATCCGTCTCGGCGCCGTGAACATCCCCGGTCGGCACTTCTTCATGCACCCTCGGGACACGCACGGGGTGCTGATGGAGTGGACGGATGACACATTCGGCGGCAATCAGCGCCGAGAGGACGAAGGAGGCGGTCGCGTCGACATCGAAGGACTGGCATGGGTGACCGCTGCCGTGGACGACGCTGAATCGACCGCCGCGTTTCTCACCGATCTGGCCGGGGCCACCCTGGTGACCGGTAACGCCGTGGGTCCGAAGGATCGGGAACAGACGATCGACCTCGATGTTGGTGACGTGACCTTGCGGCTGGTCACGCCGCTGTCATCGGAGAGTCCCTACGCCACCAACGGGAACTCTGCTCGCCTCTGCTCTTTCGCCCTGCGGGTGGCCGACTTGAGTTCCGCTCTGGTCAGCCTGGAGGATGCGGGGGTACCCGTGGTCAGACGGGAGACCGGGTTTGCCGCCACCGACCCCGCTGCCACGTTCGGTCTTCCCATCGAGTGGACGACCTGAAGGCTCACACGTAGCCCTGACCTCGGTCCGGTCCGTGACCCGGCACGCACCCGACATGAGTGGGTTTGGGCCTGAAGGCCGTCGTGGCGTGCATTTGCTGATACCTTCTCACCACGCTCGGTTGTCGCCGAGCCACATGGGAGAGGGGAAACGATGTCATCATCCAGACCCTTCCGCGCCGTTCGGCACGTGGGCAAGGTTGTAGCCGCGGTGGCGTTTCTGGGTGCCCTTACGTGGACAGGGGAGGTCCCGGCCGGTGCGACGGCGACGATCGCAGCCAAGCCGACATCACGGAACCTGGCTTCGGTCCCTTCGACCGGTGGCGCGCCATCGCGGTCTGTGGACGACGCCGAGGCCACCAACGCCGTCAGCCCCATTCGCGGGATCCTCGACTACCTCCACACCCGACAGGGAGTCGTGCAGGTGGCGCTGTTCGACAAGCTCACCGGGAAGACGTTCCTGATCACCGAAGGGACGCGGCCGCAGTACACCGCCAGCATCGTGAAGGCGGACATTCTGTCCATGTGGCTAAAGCAGTATCAGTCAACGCCTGGTTCCATTCCCTCCGACATTCCGTATTCGATCCAGTACCTCATGCAGAACATGATCACCATGAGCGACAACGTGGCCGCGACGTCGCTGTTCTACTTCGGCGGAGGGTGCGCCAAGCTGACTGAGTTCAACACCTTGATCCCGACCAGCGAGACCAAGGTTGGCTGCGAGACGCCGACGTACTACGGCTGGGGCAACACGACGACCACGGACGCCGACCAGATGGCCATCGTCAAGACGCTGGCCTATGACAACAACGTCCTGACCCCGACGGCCAGGGCCTACGG
>DASXMT010000414.1:0-3553 GCA_036495505.1 Acidimicrobiales bacterium
GAAGTCGTTGGGCCAAGTCGGGAAATCGGTTACCTACGGTGAGCGTGGTGTCGGTGAGCATGGTGTCGTCCTCGTCGGGCGCCCCCCGACTCCGCCCCTCGTCAGGACCATGCATTAAGCAGCGCCTACTATCAGATAGTAGGATTGCCTCATAGGGCGAGCGACAGCAGTCCCTCGCTTTGCTCTCGACTTGGAACCCGAATCTCCGGCGAGCGGGAGCTCTGGATGGGCTCGACGCCCTCGGCGATCACCGTGACTAGATCCATGGCCAGAACCCCTCTGGGCGACCCTCTGCATGGCCTTCCCACGCCTTCGAGGGCAGGCCTTTATACACAGCGTTTCGTTGACCCTCTCCCGGGCAGTAGCGTGTCGCCCGGTATGTCGCACAGGATTGAAATCGAACTGACCAGCAGTAGCGGAGACGGCACGTGGACGTGGCGGGCGGCCGGGGCCAAGCAGCCTCGGGGCACCGTGGCCGACGACCTCGTTCCCGCCGGGACTGCGGTTGGCACCGTCGTCCGGGCCGAAGTCGAGTCCACGTTGGACGGCATGAGCGTCATCGCCCTACTTCCGGCCAAAGCCAAGGCCAAGGACAGCACCAAGCCGGTGGAGCGAATCGAGATCCTCGGGACACCCCAGTCGGGACCGGACGTATCGGTGGTCCTCGCCTCCAAGTCCAAGGGCCGGCGCCGGGACGGCGATCGGGACCGACCCGATCGGGATCGGCCAGGGCGCGATCGACCCGATGGCTCGCGACGGCCCACGAGCGGACGAGCTCGAAGCGAACCTGCAGCCGGTGGGTCCCCCTCCCCGCGGGGAGAGGGACGAGGGCGCGCCGGTGCTCCATCCAACGAGCGGCAACGCGACCGTCCTGCCCGGCCCGGCAGCCGTGACGGCGGCAAACGGACCGGAGGCCGTGAGGGCTCCGGTCGCCCACAACCGTCGACCGCCTTCCGCAATGCGGCGTTGGCCGCTCTGCGACCCGAGCAGCTGCCGGTCGCCGAGCAGCTGCTGCGCGGCGGCATTCCCGCCGTCCGCCAGGCGATCAACGAGCAGAACGAGCGAGCCCGGGGCGATGGTCGAGCCGAGGTGACCCCGGGTCCCCTGTTGGCCATGGCCGAGGAGCTGTTGCCCGCAATCAACCTGGCCAACTGGAAGGACCGCGCCTCTGCGGCCCGGACCGCGGGCAAGGACGTCGCCCTCCGGGAGCTTCGCTCCATTGTGGCCTCTGCCTCCACCGTCAGCTTGGACGAGGAGGGTCGCGAATTCGCCACCGCCCTGCGCACCTCCCTCGATCAGCGGGTCACCGCACTCCGAGACGGCTGGGTTGCTCGCATGACGACCGCCCTCGACGAGGGCCGCGTCGCCGATGCACTGCGGATTTCCGCCCGCCCCCCCGAGCCCGCCGCTCGCCTCTCGGCCGAGCTCGCCGTGCGCCTTTCCGAGCAGGCCGGCCTGGCCATGTCGGGCGAGACGCCGGCCGCCGAGTGGCTGGCTGTGCTCGAGGTGGTCGTCGAGTCCCCGGTGCGCCGGACGGTGAAGCCGGCCGGCCTGCCCGCCGATCCCGACGAAGCCCTGCTGGCTGCTGCTCGTCAAGCATCGGGAATGGTGCCCGAACTGGCTCGCCTGCTCGGCATTCCCATTCCTCCCCCGCCCGGCCCCCGCCGTCCGGTCCCGGCCCGTTCCTCGAGCGGGCGACGCTCGGCCTGAGCCTCGCTCAGACCCTCAGGGTGGCGATGAGCCGGTCGAGCCCATCGACCAGCTCCAGGCCGTCGAGTTGGCCCAGAGGCACCCAGGCAGCGGCCTGAGCGTCATCTGCCGCCACCGGAACGCGGTTGCCGTGCACGGTGACAGCGAAATCGGTGATCCAGTAGCGCCGGCCCTCGATGTCCAGGGTGACGTCGACGACCACCGGGCCACAGTCCCCGGTCAGACCGGTCTCTTCGAGCAACTCGCGGAGCACGGCCGCCTCCGGCGTCTCTCCCGGCTCCACATGGCCGCCGGGCACCGACCAACGACCGGCCTGCGGGGGCCGGCCCCGCTTGACCAGAAGGATCGAGCCATCGACGACGGCCACCGCACCTACCCCGCGTACGACGGGGCCCGACCGGGAAGTATCCACCTAGAGCTGCAGATCAGCGCGGCTCGATGGCCCGGTGCATGACCAACAGCCGCGCCTTGAATCCGGCCGACTCGAAGAAGTTCTTCCCGTCGCGATCTCCGGGAAGCACGATGCCGTCGGCCCCGATGCACCGCTCTGCTTCGAACCACGACATCATCGAGTCGACGAGCAGGTGACCGAGGCCGACGGAGCGGGCCCCGGGATCGACGTAGCAACCGTCCAGCCGCCCCAGACGATCACCGTCTCGAAGCGTTTCGATCCGACCCAGGGCCATACCCATCACCACCTGATCGATGGTCCCGACGAGCGTCAACCGGGTGGGGTCGGCCAGCCGCGCCGCGAAGGCATCGGTCTCGAATGCTCCGGCCAACTCGGGACGGTGGGCCACCAACAAAGGGCCACCCCGTTGATCGGCCAGGCCGAGGACGCACTCAGAGGAGAGGGTCACGAGGTCGTGGGCGTCGCCTGGTTCCGCCTTCCGCACTGCTTCCACAGGTCCTCCTCGGCAATGATGACCCGACCCGCCGTGATCGTGCCTCCCGTGGGCTACGAGCGTTCGTCCAGGAGCTGCTCAACGCGGTTGAGAATAGTCCGGCGACCCCGATGACTGGTTTCGTGGTCACTGACGGCCCGCAGTTCGTCCGCCGTGAGCCCATCGAGCCGCTGGACGACCTGGGATGCCGACAGGGTGTCGAAGCCGGGTATGGCCAGTGGCGACGACGCCTGGCCGGGGGTCGGGTCCCCCTCGGGTGCGACGCTTGCAGGGCTGGCCGACCGGCTCGGGGTGGAAGCGGCCCGAACGACCGGCGCCGGGAAGGGCAGCGGCGACGGCGTGCTCTCGGGCTCGGCTGTCACCGTCTCCCCGACTCCGTTGCGGCTCTTTCGCACTTCCTCTGCTCGCTTGAGCAGCTGGCTGCGTCCTGCGGCGACGACAAAGGAACCGACGGACCGAGCCGAGGTGACCTGTCCGGTGACGCGCTCCCGTCCACGCTCGACCAGCCGGGGGAATTCCTCGATGGCTGTCACCATGAGACCAGCGGGGGCGAAGACGAAGACGTCGATAAGGCGTTGGCTCACCGTGGGCTCGTCATCGACCGGCTCCATAGAGGCCTCCTTTCTCAGGCGCAGTCTTGCGGCTGTGCGTCCCTACAGGCAGTCTCGCGGCTGTGTGTCCCTACACGCAGTCACGACACCGTGCGTCTCTGGACGCAGTCACGACACCGTGCATCTCTAGACGCAGTCACGACACAGCATCTTCTTCGTGTCGGCCAGCTGGCTGGGGTGCTTGACCAAGAAGCACGAACGGCAGACGAATTCGTCCGGCTGCTTGGGTAGCACCCGCTCGACACCGTCGCTCTTCTCATCCGTCTCGACCGCTTCTTCGTCTTCGGGCTCCTCCTCGACGACGAGCCGCTCTTTCAAGATCATGTC
>DASXMT010000415.1:0-5081 GCA_036495505.1 Acidimicrobiales bacterium
GGAAAGCACAATGCGGGGTCTGAGGAACAAGGTAGTGATCGTTACCGGCGCGGCCTCAGGGATCGGGCGTTCGAGTGCCCTCCGGCTGCTGGATGAGGGAGCGACGGTGGTCGGAGCCGACAAGGCCGATCGAGCACCTGAGCCGTCGGTGGGCGGATCGTGGTCGTTCGAGCACGTTGATGTCAGCGACGAGGCCTCGGTGGCCGAGCTGGTGTCGGGGACGGTCGACAAGCTCGGCCGCATCGACGGGCTGCTCCATGCGGCCGGGGTGGCCGGGGGCGGCCCCGTGCACGCGATGGCTCTAGGCGACTGGGAGCGGGTCATATCGGTCAACCTCACCGGGACCTTTCTCATGGCCAAGCACGTCATCGGGCACATGCTCCAGCAGCCCGCGGTGGCAGGGTCCCGGGGGTCGATCGTGACGGTGGCCAGCATCGAGGGGCTGGAGGGCACCGCCGGCGGCAGCTCCTACACCGCATCGAAGGGCGGGGTCGTGCTGCTGACCAAGAACATGGCCATCGACTACGGGGGCCGGGGTATACGGGTCAATGCCGTCTGCCCCGGTTTCATCGAGACCCCCCTGAGCGAGCGAGTCTTTGATCTCCCGGCTATGGCGCAGACCCGAGCCGCGGTGATCGAGGAGCATGCGCTCAGGCGTATGGGGCGGTCGGACGAGGTTGCCGCGGCCGCTGCCTTCCTCTTGTCTGACGACGCCTCCTTCGTCACCGGTACCGCCTTCACGGTGGACGGCGGCTACACGGCCGGGCGCGATCACGGCATCACCGCACTCATGGGCCTTTCCGGTCCCGAGACGTAGGTCGTCACCGCTGATCCGAGGGACGAAGGCCGCGTACGAGGGTCAGGTCGTGGCGGCCCGCTCACGAAGGACTTCGAGGGCCCGGTCGGCGTGTGAATTGAACGCAAGCTCGGATCGGATGACCGCCAGCACCCGCTGATCGGTGCCGATGACGAACGTGGCCCGCTTGTTCTTGCCCAAGATGGAAACCGAACGCTTGACTCCGAACTGGTCGGCCACCGCTGAGTCCGAGTCCGACAACAGGGGATAGTCGAATTCGTGCTTGTCGGCGAAGCGCTTCTGCTTCTCCACCGCGTCGCCGCTGATGCCCACCCGCTGGGCACCGACGGCGTCGAACTCAGCCTTCAGGTCCCGGAAGTGGCAGCTTTCCTTGGTGCAGCCGTATGTCATGGCCGCAGGGTAGAAGAAGAGCACCACCGGGCCGTCCTCGAGGAGCTTGCTGAGGCGCCGAGGCGTCCCGGTCTGGTCAGGAAGCTCAAAATCGGCTACGGCATCACCTTTGTCCATGGCGTGAGCATAGGAGGAAGATCCTGTGCCCGGGCGGGTGGCAATGACCGGCGGCCGTTTTGTACCTTCTGCGTTCGATCACTGGGCACCGAGCCGAAAGTGAATTATTTCACAAGAATGGGTCCATAAGCCTCATAAGCATTAGTGATCTATTTCACAAGAAGCCACGGCGAAAGTGTGCCGTTTATCAGGGTTTACGCAGTCTCCAAGAAAGGGTATGAAGAGACTGCAAAGCGGAAGGTGATTGATGCCGACGCGTCAGGGCCGGGATTGGTCATCTGCGACCAAGGGGGTTTCATGCCACCAGAATCAGCAGCGATGGGACAGGTCGAGGTACGCGAGGGCCCGGTTCCTGTCGAGCCGGCCGTGTACCGATCGGCCGACCCGGCACCACTGGGACTGGCGGCCTTCGCCATGACCACGTTCGCACTGAGCTTGTCCAATGCCGATATCTGGGGCCAGGCGGCAGCAAGCGCCCTTGCTCTGGCCCTCGTCTACGGCGGAGGGGTCCAGCTGTTGGCCGGGATGTGGGAGTTCACCCGAAGGAACACCTTCGGGGCGCTGGCGTTCTCGTCATTCGGCGCGTTCTGGATCTCCTACTACGTCCTGTCCAAGTTCGTCCTCACCGGGGTCAGCAGCGCAGACACGGAGATCGCGGCGGGCACCTTCTTGTTGGGCTGGGCGATCTTCACGTTCTATATGACGGTCGCCTCGCTCCGAGTGAGCGGGGCAGTTGCGGCCGTATTCGTCTTGTTGACGGCGACGTTCATACTGCTGACCATCGGTGCCTTCCAGAACAGCACGTTGATCACAAAGTGGGGTGGCTATATCGGTCTCGCCACCGCCGCTGCGGCCTGGTATGCGTCGTTTGCCGGGGTGGTCAACGAGACCTTCAAGAGGGCTCTCATCCCCACGTTGCCGTTGGTCCCACGGCCGGTCGTGGTGGCCGTGGTGGCGCCCGTGGCGCCCGGTCCTGGTACCGTGCCACCTCCTGGCGTCGGGGTGTGACTCTGCGGTAGGGATGAGGTTGGTAGAACGCCAGGGTGACGACCGTGAGGACGAGGCATGAGCGCTGCTGAGCAAGAGTGGCAACAAGACCAGGGCCTCTCGGCTCTGCTGCACGAGGGGCGTCGCTTCGAACCCCCTCAGGCCTTCGTCGCCCAGGCCAACGCCAAGCCGGGGATCTACGAGGAGGCCGACGCCGATCCGCAGTCCTGGTGGGAGGAGCAGGCCAGGTCGCTCGAGTGGGCCGAGCCGTGGACCGAGGTGCTCGATTGGCACGTCCCCTTCGCCAAGTGGTTCGTCGGCGGCAAGCTGAACGCCTCGGTCAATTGCCTGGACCGCCACGTTGCCGCCGGCAAAGGCGACAAGGTCGCCTTCCACTGGGTGGGGGAGCCCGAGGGCGATACCCGGGACATCACCTATGCAGCTTTGAAGGACATGGTGTGCCAGGCGGCCAACGCCTTGGTGGAGCTGGGCGTGGAAGCCGGCGACCGGGTCTGCATCTACATGCCCATGATCCCCGAGGCGGTGGTGGCCATGTTGGCCTGCGCCCGTCTCGGTGCCCCCCACATGGTGACCTTCGGCGGCTTCTCGGCCGAGGCGTTGGCCAGTCGGATCCTCGATGGTGATGCCCGCATCGTGATCACCGCCGATGGCGGCTACCGGCGCGGCTCGCAAGCCGCCCTCAAGCCCAACGTGGACGAGGCATTGAAGCAGTGCCCCGAGGTGCGGTCGGTCCTGGTCGTCCGCCGCACCGGCCAGGACGTGGACTGGGAGGAGGGCAGGGACCGCTGGTGGCACGAGGTGGTCGACCGCCAACCGACCGACCACGACCCGCAAGCCTTCGACGCCGAGCAACCGCTCTACATCATGTACACCAGCGGGACCACGGCCAAGCCCAAGGGCATCCTCCACACGACGGGCGGCTACCTCACCCACTGTGCCACCACCCACCGGTTGATCTTCGACGTGAAGCCGGACACGGACATCTTTTGGACCGCGGCCGACATCGGCTGGGTGACCGGGCACAGCTACATCGTCTACGGGCCCCTGGCCAACGGGGTCACCTCCATGATGTACGAGGGAACGCCCGATGCCGGGGGCAGGGACCGCTGGTGGAAGATCATCGAGGACTACAAGGTCACCATCCTCTACACCGCGCCCACCACCATCCGGACCTTCATGAAGTGGGGCGAGGAGTACCCCACCGGCCGCGATCTCACCAGCCTGCGGCTGCTCGGCTCGGTGGGCGAGCCCATCAACCCCGAGGCATGGATGTGGTACCGCAAGTTCATCGGCGGTGACCGGTGCCCGATCGTCGACACCTGGTGGCAGACCGAGACGGGCGGGATCATGATCACCCCCCTGCCCGGGATCACGGCCACCAAGCCGGGAGCGGCCATGCGCCCCTTCCCCGGCATCAGCGCCGACGTGGTCGACGAGAGCGGGAAATCGGTGGGGAACGACGCCGGTGGCTACCTGGTGCTCGATCGGCCCTGGCCCGGCATGCTCCGGGGGATCTGGGGCGATCCCAAGCGCTACGAGGAGACCTACTGGTCCCGCTACCCCGGGCGCTACTTCGCCGGGGACGGCGCCAAGCGCGACGAGGACGGCGACCTGTGGTTGCTCGGCCGGGTCGACGACGTCATGAACATCTCGGGGCACCGCATCTCCACCACCGAGGTGGAGCACGCGCTGGTCGGGTTCCCGCGGGTGGCCGAAGCAGCAGTGGTGGGAGCCAGCGACCCCACGACCGGTCAAGCCATCGTGGCCTTCGTCACCGTGAAGGGCGAGGTGTCCGACGCAGAGAACGAGGGCGGTGCGCTGGTGGCCGAGCTCCGGGACCACGTGGCCAAGGCCATCGGGCCCATCGCCAAGCCCCGGCAGATCATCCTGACCCCCGACCTGCCCAAGACGAGGAGCGGGAAGATCATGCGGCGCCTGTTGAAGGACGTCGCCGAGCACCGGGAGCTGGGCGACGTCACCACCCTCATGGACCCGACCGTGGTCAACCTGATCGACGAGCAGATGAAGGCAGGGGCGGGCGAAGCCGACTGAGCTCCGTCGTATCGCTGGCCTTGACGCCGACGGGAGCCGTGCTCAGGCAGTTCCCCATCGGTCCAGGGCGTCCTGGTTGGCCGCGCTTCCGAGGAGCCGGCGGAATGCGTCGTCTTCCCGCGAGCGGGCGCCACGTAGCGCCTCGTCCTGAGCAGCGTGCATCAGCGCCTTGATCTCCTGGACGGCCTCGGGCGGGTAGGCGGCAACCCGCTTAGCCAGGGCCAGCGACTCCTCGACCACGGTGCCCGAGGGGCAGACCCGCAGGGCGATGCCGATATCGACGGCCTCGGGGGCAGTGACCCATTCCGAGCACAGGAGCACCATTGCCGCCTGCTGCCAGCCCATGCGGGCGGGAAAGAGGTAGCTGCTGCCTGCCTCGGGGGGAACCCCGAGCTCGGCAAAGGGAACCCGCAACCGCGCCCCCTCGTCGATCAGCACGATGTCGCAGTGGCTCAGCATGGTGAAGCCCAGACCCACGCCCACCCCGTTGACCGCGGCGAACAAGGGCTTGGGACAGCCCTGGAGGCTGTCCAGCAGTCGGGGAAAGCCCTCACCCGTATGACCGGGGGCCCGACCCCGGGCGATCTCGGCCATCTCCCGCAGGTCCTGTCCGGCGCTGAAGGCGGTGCCCCTGCCGGTCAGGACAACGACACGGACGGTGCTGTCGGCACCGGCGTCGTCGATGGTATCGGCCACG
>DASXMT010000416.1:0-5784 GCA_036495505.1 Acidimicrobiales bacterium
ACCAATACGATCGCCCCACTGAGGGCCACCACCGATCCACCCAGGAGGAAGCGCTGTTGGCGGCTCCGCCGCGGGCGGGGGGTCGAGGCCGGAGTCGGTGCCGGAGCGGTTGGTTCGGCCGATTCCGGCTCCGTCTGGGGAGCGCCATCAGCCGATGAACCCGCACGGGAAGAGGCAGTGGTACGAGCGGAGGGGACGGCAGCTCTGGAAGCGGCGGCCGCGGTGACCAGAAGGTCCGGTGCCGGATCCGCCCATTCGAGGGCCACGATCCGGTCGTCGATGGCCTCAAGTCGACCGCGGTCGCGCCGAGAGAGGGCTTGGTAGTCCGCGTCGGAAAGGTCCCCGGCGTCGTGCTCCGCTCGAGCATCGGCCAGCGACCGCTCCAGGAACAGGCGACGATCAGCCAGCACGTCGGTGTCCAACTCGCCGTCGGACACCGCTTTGGCCGCTTCGTCGTCCGGAGCGAAACCGCGCCGGCGGCGCCGGACCACGAACAAGGTCAGCCCCCCGACTGCCACGACCCCCCCCACCAGGGGGAGGATCCACACCACCAACGACCAGCCGCTGGTCGGCGGAGTGAGCACGATGGCCGTCCCATAGCGGGCAACCAGGTAGTCGTCGATCTGTTGATCCGTCCGACCCGCCGCCACCTGGGCGGCGATGGCCGTGCGCACGGTGACGGCGGTCTGGGCGTTGGAGTCAGCGACCGAGAGATCCTCGCAACTGGGGCACTTGATTCCCGAGGCGATGACCTCCACCCGTTGTGCCCGGGTCAGTGGCTTGGACGAGAAGATGCCGCTCCCGATGAGGAGAGCGACGATGAGCACGGCGCCCAGGACCGCCCAGGCCAGCGGGCGGCGCCCGGCCCACGACGAACTGCTCACGGATGAGTGGCCTTGGCCCGCTGGATGACCGAGTCGAGGTCCTTGACCGTCGCCGGACCGAGGTAGTCGGCAACCACCCGGCCGTCGGGGGCGATCACGAATGTGGACGGGGGCGAGCCGACGCCGTAGTCGAGCCGGATCGTGCCCTGGGGATCGGCCATGGTCGGCCAGTTGGCGCCGATCTTGGCCTGATAGTTCCGGGCATCGGCCACGGTGTCCTGGATCACAACCGACAACACCGAGGCGTCGCCGGCGCGCTGGTGCTCGAACTGGAACGCGACCAGATTGGGACCCTCGGTCTGGCAGGGCTCACACCACGAGGCGAAGAAGTTCACCACCATGTACTTCCCGGGCTCGGTGGGCAGGGTGTACTGGGTCCCGTTCACGGTGATCCCGGAAATGGGCGGTGCCTGCCTGCCCAGCAGGGGGCTGGCTGCCTGGGCCGTGGTGGCCTGGGGTCGGGTGGCGAGCACGGCGGTGAGGCCGGCCACGGTGACCAGGACAGCCAGGCCGATCCATCGGGCCGTGTGCTTGGACCGGACCGGACGTCCTCGCGCCCCGTCGTTACCGTTGCCCGACGGCCCGGTCGGTCCGGACGGCGGCCGAGCGGGCGGGGCAGGAGGAGACGCAACTGGTGCAGGATGCAACCGGCTCACGGACGGTCCCCGATGCCCACCGGAACCTGCTCGGGTCGGGGTTCGGTCTCGGCCTGCTCCTCGAGCCGATCGTCTCCGTCCTCATCCGACGGACCGGGCGTGCCCGCCACCCCCACGACCGGCTTGGACACCGGATCGGTGGGCCGGCGACGGCGACCGGGGACGGCCGACAACAGGGTGCCCACCACCAGCAGCGATCCCCCGACCCACATCCAGGTGACCAGGGGCTGGACGACCCAGTCGATGACCACCGCCGAGCCCGAGGGGATCTTGGCGATGGTGAGGTACACGTCGTCCCGCCAACCTGAATCGATGGACGGGGTGCCCACCGCGTTGGCCGCGTTGGAGCCAAAGGTGGTGATGGCGGGGTGGAAGTCGCCGCTGCCATCCACCCTCATGACCGCCTCCTGGGCCGTCGAGGCGGGTGTCCTCACCGTTCGGTACCCGATGAACTGGATGGTGTGCCCGTCGACGCGAGCCGTCTGACCGGGCGACAGCCGGAGCTCCCCGCGCTGTCCGAACGCGGTTGCCGCGGCCAGCCCCACGGCGATGACCACCACGCCGATGTGCACCACCATGCCGCCGTTGGCCCGTCCCACCAGTCCCCGCCACCCGGCCAGGGTGGCGCGGGCTGGGCCTGCCCCGGCCAGCCGAGCGCTGCGCCAGGCCAGGTGGACCGACAGCACGAGGGCCCGCCCGGCCGACGCGGCGGCAAATGCTCCCAGGCCGAAGGCCACCAGGGGTTCGAGCCCGTGCACCCCGCCGATCACGCAGGCCACCACGGTCACCACGGCCAACGCCGCCGGCACGGCCAGGCGGCTCCGCATCACCGCCGTCGTCGTCTTCCGCCACGGCAACGCCGGAGCCACGCCCATCAGGAACAACAGGGCCAGGCCGAGGGGCACGGCCAGGGCGTTGAAATACGGCGCCCCCACCGTCACCTGGGTGTTGTTCAGCGCCTGGTACAAGAGGGGGAACACCGTCCCCAACAGCACCACGAAGGCGAAGGCCACGAACAACAAGTTGTTGCCCAGGAACGCCCCTTCCCGGCTGAGCGGGGCGTCGATCCCCCCCGGCGATCGCAACCGGTCGCCCCGCCAGGCGATCAGGCCCACCCCCACCACCAGCACCAGGGCGAAGAACCCGATCAGCAAGGGACCGATGGTGGAATCGGAGAAGCTGTGGACCGACTGGATCACCCCGGAACGGGTGAGGAAGGTGCCCAGGATGGTCAGGCTGAAGGTGGCGATGACCAGGGACAGGTTCCACACCCGGAGCAACCCGCGGCGCTGCTGGACCATCACCGAGTGGAGGTAGGCGGTGCCGACCAGCCAGGGCAGGAAGGCGGCGTTCTCCACCGGGTCCCAGGCCCAGAAGCCTCCCCAGCCGAGCACCTGGTAGGACCACCACATCCCGAGCAGGATGCCGGCAGTGAGGAACCCCCAGGCGAACAGGGTCCATCGCCGGGTCTCGCTCTGCCAGTCCTCGTCGAGCCGCCCGGTGATCAGCGCGGCCACGGCGAAGGCGAAGGGAAGGGTGAAGCCCACGAAGCCCAGGTACAGCATGGGCGGATGGAACGCCACCAACGGGTTGTCCTGCAAGAGCACGTTGGGGCCGTTCCCATTGGTGACCACGGCTCCCACCACCCGCCGGAATGGGTCGGCCGGCCCCAGCATGAGCATGAAGAAGAAGGCCGCGGTCACGTAGACCACCATGGTGGCCCAGGCCACCAGCCGGTCGGCTCCGCGCTTTCGGAACCGCCACACCATGGCCGTGGCATAGCCCCCCAGGATCACGCCCCACAAGAGGATCGATCCCTCGAGGGCCGACCACATCCCCGTGATCGAGTAGAGCAACGGCGTCGACCTGGAGTTGTTGTCGGCCACGTAGACCAGCGAGAAGTCGTGGGTGATGAAGGCGTGCTCCATTGCCCCGGTGGCGATAAGGCCGCCCAACAGGATCACCGGGGCGTAGATCTGGGCGTTGCGGACGACGCCGTCCTTGCCCCGGGCCAACCCGACCGCCATGACCACGATGCCCACCACCGCCGCGGCCAGCCCCAGCAGCACACCGGTGTGCCCGAGGGCCGAGTTCACTGCGCCCGACCGACGGGGCCGCCGATCATCGCTTGCTCCCGTTGGGGGCGGTCACCCGATTGGGATGTGCGGCGATGTACGACGCAGAGTGCTTGACCATGATCTGGTTGGAGTCGAAAGCGTTCCCGCTGAAGTGGCCGACCACGACGACCGGGATGTTGGGCTGAAAGAGCTGCGGCGGAGTCCCGGTGTTCGACACCTCCTCGGACACCCCGTCGCTCTGCACGGTGAAGTCCACGCCCGCTGCCGTGTTGTGGACGGTGCCGGGAACGACGACCCCCTCCAGTCGGAAGTCCCGGGTGCCCAACGTCGCCTTTTGGTGCACGGCCTGGTTGACGGTCAGGTAGTAGTCGAGCGAGCTTCCGAGGCCCTTCACCAACAAGAAGGCGAACGCCGCGGCCAGCACCAGGCCGACGCCCACATAGCGGAGCCGATGGGACGGCCGACGACCGGGGGCGGGCCTGTCCGGGACTGGCGGACCAGGCGGCGTGGCCGGGTCAACGGGAGGAGCGACGGTCACGGACCGTCCTCAGCGCGTTGGTTGGCGGCGGCGTCGGCCGCGTCGGCTTCGGACAGGGCCAGGGCCACCAGCCGGTTCAAGCGGCGCCGGCGCCAGATCAGCTGCACGGCGTAGAGAAAGAGGAGACCGAGGACGATGCTGTACCCGGCGATGACGTAGTTCACCTGAGCACCTCCCTGATCGGCGCGGCCACCGACGCCTTCCCCGCCCCTGTGGCCACCGGCTCCACCGGGGCGTGTACCACCGAGGAGGCAACGGACACCGGGGTGCGCGGCGTCTCGGAGCTGACCGGGTGGCTGACGACTCCCTCGGCCTGGCGCTGGCGGATGGCGGTATCGAGCTCACCGGTGCCCAGCTGGTCCTGGAGGGATCCGATCCGGTACCGGACGAGCAGCATCCAGAAGAACACCAGGGTCAGGGCCACGAACCCGAGCAGCAGCGTCCAGGCCATCGAACCGTGGATCTGGGGCGACAGATCCGGGTTGAGGACCGTGGCCCCCTGATGCAGCGTCTTCCACCACAGGACAGAGAAGTGGACGATGGGGACGTCGACGGCGGCGAACAGGGCGGCAAAGGCGCAGCGCTTGGCCCTCACCTCGGGATCGGCAGGGACCCGCCGGAGGGCCATGTACCCGAGGAACAAGATGAGCAGCAATGCCGTGCTGGTCAGCCGGGCGTCCCACGTCCAGTACACGCCCCACGTGGGACGACCCCAGATCGATCCCGAGATCAGGGTGCAGACGTTGAACACCACACCGACCTCGACCGCCGCCGCGGCCAGGCGATCCCAAAAGAGCGATCGGGTGCGAGGCCACAAATAGAGCAGGCTGGCCACCGCGGCCAGACCGAAGGCCAGATAGAGGGCCACCCACGCCACCGCGGGATGCAGGTAGACCAGGCGGACCAGGTTGCCCTGGACCACGTCGGGAGGGGTGACCCACAGGGCGAGCCACACGGTGAAGGCCACGCTCACCAGCGCGGCGATGCCGATGATCCGGGTCGTCCACATGGCTTTGGCAGATTGTCGGATCACGCTGACTCCTGAATTGGACCGAACACGACCACTCCTAATGCCAGATAGACGGCGTCGAAGACGATGAGCAGGCGGACCCACGGTGTCCCCTGACTGGGAATGCCGCCGGCCAGGGCCGCCTGCCAGATGCGGGTGCCGGCCAACAGGACCGGCGCCACGACGGGGAGCAACAAGAAGGGCAGGAGGGTCTCCCGCACCCGCATCCCGGAAGAGAGCGCCCCGTAGAGGGTGCCCGCCGCGGCCAGACCGATGGTGCCGGCGATGCAGGCCACCACCGCCAGCCAGACACTGTTCATCCGGGCCCCGTAGAGGAGCACCACCCCGACACCCAGGATGGCCTCGAGGATCAACAGCTGCACGGCCACCGCGGCCGTCTTGCCCAGGAACACCCCGGCCGGATCGAGACCCGAGAGGCGAAGACCGTCTCGGGCGCCGTCGACCGACTCCACCGACACGCTGCGCTGGATGGCCAGGACCGTCGAGAACAAAATGGCCACCCAGAACAGGCCCGGTGCCGCCTTGGCCATGGGGGACCGATCCGGTCCGAGGGCGAAGGCGAACAGGACCAGGGCGATGACCCCGAAAGGGGCTACCT
>DASXMT010000417.1:0-2163 GCA_036495505.1 Acidimicrobiales bacterium
CCGCTTGCCGTAAGGCGGGCTCAGCCCTTGAAGTCGTTGGTGATGATCACGATGACGCCGGGGCTGGCGTCGGCGATACCCGGGAAGCGGGGCTGCACGCGCATGCCGAACTTCTGGCCGATGGCCTGCGCGGTGTCCTGCTCTCCCGGGGCGCTCGGCGTGAAGTAGACCGTGCTGGTCGGGATGTTGCCCTGGGAGTAGTTGCCGGTCTCGACCACGTCGAACCAGTTGGCCTGCAGGTCGGCGGTGGCCCGGGCGGCCAGGCCCTTGATGGTGCCGTTGTTGTAGACGCGCACCTGGATCGGCGGCGGGGCGGCCGGGCCGGTGTTGACCGGCGGGGCCGGGATGACCGTGGTGGTCTGGCCGGAGGGGTAGCTGGTGGTCGGCGACGGCGTCGTCGTGGTCGGCTTGGGCGTGGTCGTGGTGGGCTTCGGGGTGGTCGGCTTCGTGGTGGTGGTCGAGATCGTCTCCGGCGCGGTGACCTGGCTGGTCGGGCCGGATGACGTGGTCTGACCGGCGGCGGAGTCGGCGAGGGCGAAGATACCGAGGCCGACGGCGACGACGGCCACGCCGAGCAGAATGAAACCGGCAAGCCGGGCCGGCCGAACTGGTCCAGTAGGAGATGCGCTCACCGAGGGTCGAATCCAAACTTGTGGGCGGCTCTGGTCCGCTGACGGGTGGCGCGTTGCCTGCGCAGGCGCTTGACCAACATCGGGTCGGCCGCGATGGCGGCCTGCTTCTCAACGAGGTTGTTGAGCAGTTGGTAGTAGCGGGTGGACGACATGTCGAACAGCTCGCGGATCGCCTGCTCCTTGGCACCCGCGTACTTCCACCACTGGCGCTCGAACGCCAGGATCTCGTGTTCGCGCGCGGTCAGGCTGCCCTCCGGCTCGTCAGCCGGTGTCAGGGCCTCTGCGGCGTCCATCTGGCTCCTCGCCTCACGGTCAAACGTCATTACACCACGTGACGGCGTCGCTGCGGCGCCGGTCTGTCGGCGAGTCACCGGTCGTTGCCCATTAGGGTGACCAGCATGGCGATTCACCCGATTCGGATCGTGGGAGATCCGGTTCTGCACCGGCCGACCCGCAAGGTCGAGCGGTTTGACGACGAGCTGCGCACCCTGGTCGAGGACTTGTTCGACACCAACACCGCGGCCAACGGCGCGGCCATCGCGGCCAACCAGATCGGCGTCGATCTGCGGGTGTTCGTCTACGACTGCCCGGACGACGAGGGCGTCAAACATCGCGGTGTGGTGGTGAACCCGGTGATCGAGACCTCGGAGCGGCCGGAGACCATGCCCGACCCGGAAGACGACTGGGAGGGCTGCCTCTCGGTGCCCGGTGAGTCGTTCCCGACCGGTCGGGCCGACTGGTGCAAGGTCACCGGTTTCGACACGGACGGTAACCCCGTGGAGGTGGAGGGGACCGGTTATCTGGCCCGGTGCTTCCAGCACGAGACCGATCATCTCGACGGCCTGGTCTACCTGGACCGACTCGTCGGGCGCAACGCGCGGGACGCCAAGAAGATGCTCAAGCGCAACGGCTGGGGAGTGCCCGGGCTGACCTGGGATCCGGCCACCGAGCCGGATCCGTTCGCCTAGCAACACGTCGACCAGCCTAGCGCTCAGCGCCAGGGCAGTTCTCGGATCGCGGTTAGTTGCGAGTAGGTCAGGGCGCAGGCGAGTTCGTCGTAGCGGCCGGCCCGCAGGTAGGCGGTGGTCCAGCGCAGCGGTCGGCCCTCGGTCATCTGGCCGGCCAGCAGGAAGGGCAGGGCCAGCCGCCAGTTCAGCAGGACGGTGTTGCGGCAGCGATGCGGCGCGCGCAGCGCGACCCTGGCCTGGCGCAGCGCGTGCTCGTTGGGCGTGATCGCTCCTTCCGGTGCCTCGTGGTACCAGGCCCAGCGGGTCTCGTCGGCGATGCCGCACAGCACGCAGCCAAGCGGACCGGTGCCGAGTTCACGTTCGCAGGACGGGCAGTCCACCAGGGACATGGCCACGTCGACGCAGGTCCACTCGTGCACACCGATGTCGGTGGCCAGTACCGATTCGGCCAGGCCGCGCTGGGCCTCGGTGTCGGCGGCGATGCCGCGTTCCTCGCACAGCGCGTGCCAGTCGGCCAGCCACGGGCCTTCCAGGGTGCCTGCGCAGTGCGCGCACCCGGGGTA
>DASXMT010000418.1:0-2693 GCA_036495505.1 Acidimicrobiales bacterium
CCAACGCGTCCACCCGTCGAGGACCGGCGGGGGAGATGGTGGTCTTGGCCAGGTTCATCCCCAGCCAACTGCTGGTGGTGAAGGTGCCGAACTGGACGGCATCCTTGGCTGCCCACCCGACCACGAGCAATAAGGGGACGAGGGCCACGAGCAACACGGCGCGGCGCCGTCCCCACAGTCCCACCAGCACCGCGACCAGAACCACGGCCAGCCAGAGGTACTGGAAGCTGCTGTCGAGCAAGACCACCAATGCGAGAGCGGCGAAGAAGCCGAGTCCCCACCATCGGTCGCCGGTGCGCACGTACCGGGCCACGGCCAGCACCGCAAAGGTCAAAAGAGCTGCGGTCGGGTAGCCGTAGGACAGCCAGTTCTCGTAGAGCACGAAGGCGGGGTCGGCGATGATGAGCGCAGTCACGAGGAGGGCGAGCCAGGTCGGGACGTGGAGCTCGACCATTGCTGCGAAGGCACACAACACAATGACCAGCCCCAGGGCCAGAAAGGTTACGACAGCGACTGGCTCCCGGAGGCCACCCGGCAGCTTCAGGAGGATGCCGCTGTAGAGGTTGAAGAAGGGGGGTTGGCTGTTGAGGTCCCACACGGAGGCGATGAGGTGGTGTTTGAGCAGGCTGGTGCTCAAGAGCTGCATCTCGGTGTAGCGCTTGGCCAGGAGGGGCGACAGGTCGAACCGGATCCCCGCTGCGAAGTACGCCACGCGGCTGACCACGAAAAGCACGGTGACGGTCCACAACGGGCGTTGTCCCACCCAACGCCATGACCGTGGGCGATGGGTTCCCGGAGCCTCCCGGTGACGGGGCCGGCCGGCTGTCGTCGCCTCGACGGGTGCGGTCGCCTCGACGGAGGCAGTCGCATCCATGGGCAACAAGTGTACGGCGCTGGCACCGCGCCCCGCCGACTCGAGTACAGGCCGAGGCGCTCTGCCCCAGGTGGACGTTCGCGCTGTGGCGCTCACCCGGCGCGCCCGAGCTCGGCCAGCTTGGGGAGGACCAGGGGAGCGAGATAGGTGCCGGTGGCCAACGTGGTGTGGATGCCGTCGGGCTGGCGGACCACGTTTCCGTCGATGGACCAGGTGAACGTACCGTGGGGATCGAGGTACTGGTGCAGGGGGATCACCGACACCACGCCCGGATGCCGGCGCGCCAGGGCCGCCATGATCTGGTTCAGCCGATCGACGCGGGCCGGTGCGTCCTGGTCCCACGGTTTTCCATCGGGCTGGTCCCCGCTGTGGAAGTAGGGGGCGGCGAACAAGGCAACGCGAGCGCCCTGGGAACTCAGGATGGTCACCGCTTTCTCGAGCTGGGCGGTCTCGTAGGCGTCGAAGGCCGGATCGCCGAGATGCTGCCAACGGCCCTGGTACATCCGGTCGGCCGTTTCCCACCACCCGATGACCAGGCCCACCACTTGCGGATGGAGCTGTTTTACGTCCTGGGCCCACCACGTGGGCCACATGGGGCAACCGGGGAAGGGAGTGCCGACCACACCGTGCACATTGACGGGGAGCGCCACCGCCACTCCGCATCCGGCGTGTGACCTCCCGCCGAGGTCGATGCCGTACTGCTGGGCATAGCGGGCGAGCCCGACGGCCACGGTCAGCGACAGTGAATCCCCGACGATCAGCACCCGGACCCGGTTGCCGGCACCGTCGAAGTTGTTGATCTGGATCGCCTGTTCCTCGGCCGTGATGGCCTGGGAGGTGGTGGCATCGGCCGGCACCTCCACACCGGGGGCGAGCGTGGCGACCAGTACCACCACCACGGTGACCGCGGTCATGGCGACGTACGGAGGGATGGCCTTGAGCGTCCGCCAGAACGTCCCCATCATCACCGGGCGCTCGACCAGGTAGTAGCTGAGGGCGGCGAGTACGAAGGTGAGAGCGAAGCGGACAGCCAGCAGCGGCAGTCCGAAGAGGCCGGTGCGGTCGAAGTCGAGGAAGACGAACACCGGGTAGTGCCAGAGATAGGCGCCGTAGGAGACAGTGCCCATCCACACCAGCGGTCGCCATGAGAGCAGACGGGCGATGGGGCCGCCGCGCACACAGACGGCCCCGATGATCATGGCGGCAGCGGACAGTCCCGACAGGGCGAACCCGCCCCGGTAGTCGAACGACGACGTGCCGACCAACGTGAAGGTCAGGGTCAGCATCCCGGCGAACCCGGCCACGGCCAGTGCGGTCAAGAACCAACGGAGCACAGTCGAGGCCGCTGCGGGAGCCATCCCGCTCGCGCCCCGTCGCGTCTCGATCAGGGTCATCGAACAGGCCAGCACTGCGCCGATGAGGATGGACTGGGCGTGGGTGTCGGTGCCGAAGTACAGCCGAGTGAGGTTGGCCGACGGACCGTAGAGGTGGGCCATCTCGAAGGCCGAAGCAGCCGCCCCGACAACCGAGAGGAACAGGAGGACCCTGACGCCGCGGACGAACGTGCGGGAGAGGTGCATCACGGCCACGACCACCAACGGCCAGACCAGGTAGAACTGCTCCTCGACGGCCAGTGACCAGGTGTGGGCGAGCGGATAGACCGGTCCGACGGTGGTGAAGTAGTTGCTGCTGGCGACGATCTGCCACCAATTGGAGAAGTAGAAGAGCGCCGAGAGCGCGCTGATCCGGAAGTCGGGGAACAGGCCCTGGGGCTCGGCGAAGCGGACCATGAGGGCCACCACCACCAGCACGATGACCA
>DASXMT010000419.1:0-8873 GCA_036495505.1 Acidimicrobiales bacterium
GACCGCCGGGTCGACCCCGTAGAGCTGGACGCTCCGGCAGGGCTCGTCATCGCCGAAGGTGACCATGCCGAGGGTCTTGGCGTTCCCTTCCACCAGGGCGCGGGCGGTGATCATCTCGCTCACGTACAGCCCGGCGCCGTAGCTACGGCACAAGCGGCGGAAGGCCCGGTTGGTCACGCCGGCCATGGGGGCCAGCACCACTGGAGGGTCGACCTGGAGGCTGCCGATCCTGAGCGGGCGGACAGCGAGTGCCGCGGGCGGCTCCTGGTTCATGAGGCCCACGGTCGTGCTCACGACGCCCACAGGTCGGTGATGTCGATACCCAGCAAGGCCAGCAGGGCGCGAAGGGTGGGAAGGGACAGACCGACGACGTTGCCGGGGTCGCCCTCGATTCCCCTCACGAACGGGGCGGATCGGCCGTCCAGGGTGAAGGCTCCGGCGACGGCCAGCGCCTCACCGCTGGCCACGTAGGCGTCGAGCTCGCCGTCGGTGATCTCGGCAAAGCGAACGACGGTTCCCGTGGTCTGGGAGACGACCGACCCTGTTGATCCGTCGATGACGCAGTGGCCGGTGTGGAGCACTCCTTCGTCGCCGCGCATCCGGCGCAGCCAGTCCACGGCCTGGTCGGCCGAGGCGGGCTTGCCGTGGGCCTCGCCGTCGAATTCGAACACCGAGTCGCACCCGACGATCAGCGCATCACCGGCTCGGGGGGCGACAGCCGAGGCCTTGCGCTCGGCCAGCGTCCGGACCAGCGAAGGGACGTGGTCGTCATCGACGTCCTCGGGGACCCCGCTGACCATGACCGTGGGCGCAAAACCGGCCTCGTGCAACAGGCGCAGCCGTGCCGGCGAGGCAGAGGCGAGCACGAGACGGCGGGTAGACACGGGATACCAGTGTGCCAGCCGAGACCTCCCGTCCATCACCATCACCGGGTGCCCGCTCGGCGGCCTACCGCCCACCCCCTCCCAAATGCGCGAACCTATGTCCATGACGGACATGGGGACGACACTCTCACCGACCACGGTGGACCCGCTGCTCGACGGGGACCACGAGCGCATGAGCCACATCGTGCTCGAGGGCTACAAGCCAGAGGAGGGGGATTTCGTCTCGGCCGGCCCCTCCGTGGTCGAGGGGATGGTGAACGGCACCGCCGTCCGAGCGCTGTGCGGCAAGGTGTGGGTGCCGGGGCGCAATCCCAAGCGCTATCCGGTCTGTCCCACCTGCAAGGAGATCGCCGAGGGCAACGGCTGGAAGGTGCCGGCCAGCTAAACCATGAGCCCCGCCACAAAGGACGAGCCGCCCGTCGAGGCCCCGTCATCAGCAGAGCACGGGTCGTCGTTGATCGACCGGCTGGCATGGGAGCTTCCCAAAGCCGAGCTCCATCTCCACCTGGAAGGCACGCTCGAACCCGAGCTCTTCTTCGAGTTGGCCGGCCGAAACGGCGTAGCGGTGCCCTATGCCGACGTGGCCGCCATCCACGACGCGTACGTCTTCGAGGACCTGCAGTCGTTTCTCGACCTCTACTACCAGGGGTGCGATGTCCTGGTGACCGAGGATGACTTCTACCAGCTCACCGCGGCCTACGTCCGCCGGGCCGCAGACCAGGGCGTGCGTCACGCCGAGGTCTTCTTCGACCCACAGACCCACACCGATCGCTCGATCCCGCTGGGTGCGGTGGTCAACGGGATCCGGCGTGGCCTGGACGAGGCCGAGTCGGCATTCGGAATGACCTCGTACCTGATCCCGTGCTTTCTGCGGCATCTCAGCTCCGAGGCGGCAATGACCACCCTGGGAGACCTGTTGGCCTTCCGCGATGCGATCATTGCCGTGGGCCTTGACTCGGGGGAGCAGGGGAACCCGCCCTCGAAGTTCGTCGACGTATTCGCCAAGGCCCGCGCCGAAGGGCTCCTGACCGTGGCCCACGCGGGAGAGGAGGGGCCACCGAGCTACATCAGCGAGGCCCTCGACCTCCTCGATGTCCGACGGATCGACCACGGCGTCCGTTGTGAGGAGGATGCCGACCTGGTGAAGCGTTTGATGGCCGATCAGGTCCCCCTGACCGTGTGCCCGCTCTCCAATGTGAAGCTCAGGGTGTTCCCCACCCTCGAGCAGCACAACCTGGGACGCCTGCTCGATGCGGGGCTCGCCGTCACCGTCAACTCGGATGACCCCGCCTACTTCGGCGGGTACGTGGCCGACAATCTGGCCTCCACCGCCCATGCCCTGGGCCTGTCCGGACCGGAGGTCGTGCGACTGGCTTCCAACTCATTCGACGCGTCGTTCCTCCCCGAGGAGGACAAAGCCCGCCACCGGGCCGACGTCGAGCGCGTGGCCGCGGAACTCCTGGCGTGATCGAGACCGGCACGGTCCAGACCGACGCGGCCTCGGCTGTCGAGGAGGGAATCATCTCCACGACCGACCTGGTCAAGGTCTACCCGGAGACGGACTTTCGGGCGGTCGACGAGTTGAACTTGACCGTGCAGCCGGGAGAGATCTTCGGGCTGCTCGGGCCCAATGGAGCGGGTAAGACGACCACGGTGGGGGTGCTCACCACCAGGGTGATCCCCACGTCGGGCTCCGCGTCGGTGGCCGGCATTGACGTGGTGGCCCATCCCGCCCTGGCCAAACAGCTCTTGGGTGTGGTCTCCCAACAGAACACGCTCGACCGACAGCTCAACGTCTGGGAGAACCTGTACTTCCACGGTCGGCTCTTCGGCATCGGAGCCAAAGAGTCGCGCCTGATCGCCACCGAGCTGTTGGAGAAGTTCCAGCTGGCCAAATGGGCCCAGGCGTCGGTCTACGCCCTCTCCGGGGGCATGGCCCAGCGGTTGATGGTGGCCCGGTCGATCTTCCACCGGCCGGCCGTGCTCTTCCTCGACGAGCCCACCGCCGGGCTCGACCCCCAGAGCCGTTTGGCACTGTGGGACATCCTGCGCGAGCTCAACGGCGAAGGACAGACGATTCTCCTCACCACCCACTACATGGAAGAGGCAGACCAGCTCTGCGCCCGGGTGGCCATCATGGACCACGGCAAGGTCCTGGCCCTCGACACTCCGGCCAAGCTCAAACAGGGTGTGGGTGCGGACACCATCGTGACCATCAAGGCCTCGGGCGACCCCGGCGCACTGGCGGCAGCCCTCACCGAGAAGGTGGTCGGGGTTACCAACAGCCGAGCGATCGAGGGCGGCGTGGAGCTCCACGTCCAGGCGGGCGAGCGACTCGTGCCCCGGATCGTGACCGCGGCCGAAGGGGCAGGGTTCCCTGTGGTTGACCTCTCGGTGGCCGAGCCCAGCTTGGAGACGGTCTTCATCAACCTGACCGGAAAGGAGCTCCGGGACTAATGACGACAACATCGGTGGACCCGACCAAAATCTACGAGGGCCACCAGGTGGTCAGGGTGCCCACCCGCTCGGCCGGGGCGGCCAGCTGGGTGGCCCTTCAGGCCCTCATCTTGCGGGACCTGGTCGTGCTCAAGAAGAACTTCATCGAGTTCGCTGTGCGCACCCTGGTGCAGCCCTTCTTGCTGTGCTTCGTCTTCCTCTACGTGTTCCCCAAGATCGGACAAGGCATCGGGGGTGGGAGCAGCCCCGCGGCACAGTCCGCCTTTGCCACCGTGCTGGTGCCCGGCGTGGTGGGGATCTCGATCATGTTCCAGGGCGTCCAGGCCGTGGCCATGCAGCTGGCCCAGGAGTTCGGCTTCACCCGGGAGATCGAGGACCGGGTGCAGGCCCCGTGCCCCATCTGGCTGGTGGCCACCAGCAAGGTGCTGTCGGGGGGTGCACAGGGGATCATCTCCGCCGCCATCGTGCTGCCCATCGCCTCGGTCGTCCACGCCTCCGGGGTAAAGCCGGAGCTCTCGTTCCACTGGTGGATCATCGTCACCATCGTGCCCTTGGCCTGCATCGCCATGACCTCGCTGGGATTGGTCCTCGGCACCAGCTTCGAACCCCGGAACATCGGTCTCATGTTCGGGTTCGTGGTCCTTCCCATCACCTTTCTCGGTGGCACCTACTACCAGTGGACCCGGCTGGCCCCGGTCAAGATCGGCGGTTTTCACTGGCTCCAGACGGTGGTGTTGATCAACCCGCTCATCTATGTCAACGAGGGCATGCGGGCCGCGTTCACCGATGCTCCGCACATGCACCTGTACGTGATCTACCCGGTGATCGTGGCCTTCATCACCGCCTTCATGGCGATTGGCTTGCGAAACTTCCGTCGCAAGGTCCTCTCCTAGACCCTTTCTCATTCTTCGGCGCATCTGTCCGATCGCCGGTTCCGACAGTGACCCCGATGCCTCCAGCCGACCAGGTCGGGAGATCATGGCTCGGTGAATCAGTCCCCAGGTTTCCGCGTGGTCGCGTCCCGACCACGAGCTCGACTGTCGTACGGCTGGGCAACGGTGGTACCGCCTTGTCAGCCATGAACGCACAGGGCTGGGGCATCCCCGACGACGGGACGCGTCCCGACACCGGCTTCGGCTCTTCGGTGGGCGATCCTTCAGCCGGTGGTCTGGCCGCCGACGCCGACGCCTACGACCACCTCCTGCTGATCGGCCCGGCCATGCCCGGCTACTTCACCACGCCCAGCGACATGCCTGGCGCGGTCGTCGAACCGCTCTACATCACCGATCCCTTCGAGGGCTCGATCGCCGACAGCTCTCAGGGCCAGAGCGTGATCGCCCAGGGCATCGCCACCCCAGTCGAGCAGTACCTGGCGCCTAGCGCGCAGTGAGGCGAGACGTGAACACGGATCGACCCTGCTCGGAGCGCGCCCGGTCAGGCACCGGCCACCACGTCCCCGTGGTCACGACAGCGGGCCCGAAAACCTCCAGGGCTCACTGCGACTGTCAGACGCCGGCCGCAGGTAGGGCAGAATCGGGGCGGATCGAGCTCGCGCTCGCATCCCGCGCACTGCTCGAGAGGTGCGCCGCAGCTGGTGCAGTGGAGCGGCCCGGTCATGGCGGCGTGATCACTGCGTCAGGGGCCGGACCGCTCAGAGGACGCCGGTCAGGGCGCCGACGGGCATGCGCAGATCGGCCAGCATCTGGAGGTCTTCGTCGGCGGAGCGGCCCAGGGTCGTCAGGTAGTTGCCGACGATCAGGGCATTGATGCCCGAGGTCAGACCCATGGACTGCAGATCGCGCAAGGTCACTTCGCGGCCACCGGCGTAACGGAGGATGACGCCGGGGAGGCCCAGCCGGAACAGGGCGATCCACCGGATGGCCTCCCAGGCACCAACCGGCTGCAGGTCGCCGAGGGGCGTGCCTGGGCGGGGATTGAGGAAGTTGAGCGGGACCTCGGTCGGGTCGAGCTCTTGGAGCTGGGTGAGCAGCTCCACCCGCTGATCGTCGCTCTCACCCATCCCGATGAGGGCACCACAGCACAGCTCCATCCCGTGGTCCCGCACCAGGCGGCAGGTCTCCTCGCGCTCCTCCCACGTGTGGGACGTGACCACGTTGGTGAAGAACGACCGAGAGGTCTCGAGGTTGTGGTTGTAGCGGTGGACCCCGCCTAGGGCGAGCCGGCGGGCTTGGTCCCCGGTCAGGAGGCCGGCGCTGACGGCCACGTTGAGCCCCGTGGCCTCTCGCACCAGAGGGACCAGTTCCAAGATGCGACTCAAGGTTCGTTCGTCGGGGCCGCGGATGGCTAGCACGATGCAGAACTCGGACGCCCCCAGGGCCTTCGTCTCCTGGGCCGCTCGGAGCACCTCCTCGGCGTCGAGGAACGGGGTCGCCTTCACCGGTGTCTCGAACCGGGACGACTGCGAGCAGAAGTGGCAGTCCTCGGGGCAGCCACCGGTCTTGGCCGACAGGATGCCCTCGACCTCCACCTCGGGTCCGCACCAGGCCAGGCGGACCTGGTGGGCCAGGGCGGCCAGCGAGGTGACCCATTGGTCCGGTAGCTCGGCCAATGCGCTGAGCTCGTCGGCGGTGAGGAGCCGATGCTCATCGAGCAGGGCGGTCTCCGCTTCGGCCAGTCGCTTTCGGGCCACCTGGGAGTCGATCTGGGGACGCTCGGGCTCGGATGCGCTCGTACGCCGACTAGGCGCGCTGAGCGTGACGGTGGTACGAGTGGGGGTAGCGGTGGCGTCGCCGGGCATGGCAGTACGGTAGCGGGCCGCGCAATGGTGACGAAATCGAACCGACAACGACAGGGAGACAAGCATGGCCTGGGACTTTTCAACCGAGCCGGAGTTCGAGGAGAAGCTGGCCTGGATGCGCTCGTTCGTACGAGACGAGATCTTCCCCCTCGAGACCCTGGATCTGTCCCACGATGCCCTGCTCCAGGCCATCCGACCCCTCCAGGACCAGGTGAAAGAGCGGGGACTGTGGGCGTCGCACCTGCCCCCCGAGCTCGGCGGGGGTGGATTCGGCCAGGTGAAGCTGGGCCTCATGCACGAGATCCTGGGCCAGTCCCCCTACGGTCCGGTGGTGTTCGGCAATAACGCCCCCGACTCGGGCAACGCCGAGCTCCTCGCCGTCGGCATCGAATCATCCGGTCGGGTGGAGCAACGGGAGCGCTGGCTGCTGCCCCTGCTCGAGGGCCGGTATCGGAGCGGTTTTTCCATGACCGAGCCCGGAGCCGGAGCCGACCCCACCCTTATCGCCACCCAGGCCGTTCGGGACGGGGACGAGTGGGTCATCGACGGTCACAAGTGGTTCACGTCCAACGGATCGGTCGCCGATTTCCTCATCGTCATGGCCGTGACCAACCCCGACGTCCACCCCTACCAGGGCTGCTCGATGATCATCGTGCCTGCCCACACGCCGGGAGTGGACATCGTGCGGGACATCCCCACCATGGAGGACCCCGTCGAGCACTTCGGCAAGTTCGGGGGGCACGCCGAGATCATCTACCGGGAAGTCCGGGTTCCCTACGAGAACCTGGTGGGAAACGAGGGCGAGGGCTTCCTGTTGGCCCAGAAGCGCCTCGGCCCCGGTCGCATTCACCACTGCATGCGATGGCTGGGTCAGTCCAAGCGGGCCTTCGACATGTTGTGCGAGCGGGCCGTGTCCCGCTACACCCACAAGTCGACGCTGGCCGAGAAGCAGACGGTGCAGAACTGGGTGGCTGATTCCCTGGCCGAGATGACCGCAGCCCGCCTGATGACGCTCTACGCGGCATGGAAGATGGACGAGGTGGGACCGGCCGAGGCCCGAGTCGAGATCGCCATGATCAAGTACTACGGGGCCAGCGTGCTCTACAACGTGATCGACCGGGCCATCCAGGTCCACGGCTCTCTTGGCTTCTCTACCGATCTACCGCTGGAGTCGATGTACCGGGCCGCCCGGGCCGCCCGCATTTACGACGGGCCCGACGAGGTGCACAAGGTGACGGTGGCCCGGCGGACCCTGAAGGAGTATGCCCCGGTCGACGTGCCCACCGAGCACGTGCCGACCCGACGGATCGCGGCCAAGGAACGCTTCGCCTCCCTGCTCGACTCGGTCACTGCCGATAGCTGAGCCGGCGTGCCGACATCGAGAACGATGCCGCCATCGAAACGTAAACCGACAGTGCCGGCCGGCCTGGTGCTGACCCCCGGGGCCGGCGCCGGAAGCGACCAGCCAGCACTGGTGGCCATCGACCGGGCGCTGGCTCCCGCCGGTGTGCGGGTCGACCGCATCGACTTCCCGTACCGGCTGGCCGGGAAGAAGGCGCCTGATCGGCCCCCCGTGCTGTTGGCCACGGTGATCCAGGCGGCGTCGGCCCTGGCCGCAGAGCTCGGGGTCGATGGCCGTGCCGTCGCCGTGGGCGGACGGTCCATGGGCGGTCGGATGTGCTCGATGGCGGTGGCCGACGGCATGGCCGCGGCGGCGCTCGTCCTGGTCAGCTATCCGCTCCACCCGCCGGGAAAGCCCGAACGGCTGCGGACCGAGCACTTCGAGGCGATCACCGTTCCCTGTCTCTTCGTGTCGGGGACCCGCGACTCATTCGGCACCCAGGCTGAGCTGGAGTCGGCCACCGCGGCCATTCCCGGCCCGGTGACCCATGTGTGGATCGAGGGCGGCGATCACGGACTACGGCGCAAGGACACCGAGGTGGCCGAGCACGTCAGGGACTGGTTCCTCGACCTCTGACCGGAGGGACGGCCAGAAACGGAGTCGAATCAGTACGGAGTCGAATCAGTACGGAGTGGAATCAGTACCGATAGGAATCGGGCTTGAACGGACCGTCCACGGACACGCCGATGTACTCGGCCTGCTCCTCGGTCAGCTTCGTCAGCCTCACTCCCAGCGCGTCGAGGTGCAGGCGGGCCACCTTCTCGTCGAGGTGCTTGGGCAGCACGTAGACCTTGTTCTCATACTGGCCCGATTGGGTGAACAGCTCCACTTGGGCCATGGTCTGGTTGGTGAACGAGTTCGACATCACGAAGCTGGGGTGACCGGTGGCATTTCCCAGGTTGAGCAGACGGCCCTCGGATAGGACGATCACGGCGTGACCGTCGGGGAAGACCCACTTGTCCACCTGGGGCTTGATGTTGACCCGCTCCACGCCTTCGACCTTGGCCAGACCGGCCATGTCGATCTCATTGTCGAAGTGGCCGATGTTCCCCACGATGGCCTGGTGCTTCATCTTGACCATGTCGCCGGCCTTGATGACGTCCTTGTTGCCGGTGGTGGTCACGAAGATGTCGGCGTAGCTGACCACGTCGTCGAGCGTCGCCACCTGGTAGCCCTCCATCGCCGCCTGGAGAGCACAGATCGGGTCCACCTCGGTGACGATCACGCGGGCCCCTTGGCCGCGAAGCGACTCGGAGCATCCCTTGCCGACGTCGCCGTACCCACAGACCACGGCGACCTTGCCGCCTATGAGCACGTCGGTAGCCCGGTTGATGCCATCGATCAGCGAGTGTCGGCAGCCGTACTTGTTGTC
>DASXMT010000420.1:0-7020 GCA_036495505.1 Acidimicrobiales bacterium
AGGAGCCTGAGGAGCCTGATGCACGTCTCCCAGATCGGGGCACTCAGTTCTCAAGCCGGACTCACCCAGGCGGTTCGCCTCACCATCAAGCCGGTGACTCGGTCGGGCACAATGTTGCGCAGGCCGACGGTGGAATCGACCAGCGGCCCTGTTCTATTCCTATTCCTGTCCACTGGCGCCAACCCGTTACCGAGGCGGGTTAATGCCTACTTTGCATGTTTATGCGGATTCGCGCATATACTTACAGGATGGACGCAGAGGCCCCAGGCGCGCTCGGACACCCAGCTGAGCACATCGAGAACGTGGTCGCGCCATGAAGGCGGGCGTAGTCGGAGCGTCCGGGTATGCAGGCATCGAGCTGCTGCGGCTGTGTGCCTCGCACCCCGACTTCCAGGTGGTGGTGGCGGGGGCGGGTACCGCGGCCGGTCAGGTGGTGGCCACCCACACGCCCTCGTTGGCGGCCGCCTATCCATCGCTGACCTTTGGAACGTCCGAGCCCGGTGACCTCGATGGGCTCGACCTGGTGTTCCTGGCCCTTCCCCACGGGGAGTCACAACACCTGGTGCCCGAGATCGAAAAGCATGTCGGCGTGGTGGTGGACCTGGCCGCCGACTTCCGGTTACAGGATGCCTCGCTGTATCCCACCTGGTACGGGCACGAGCACACGGCAACCGACCTACTGGCACGGTTCCGCTACGGGCTCCCCGAGCTGTTCCGGGACGACCTCCACGGAGCGAGGCTGATCGCCGCTCCAGGGTGTTATCCGACTGCGGCGACGCTCGCCCTCGCCCCTTTGATGCGGTCCGGCGTGGTCGCTCCCACTGGCATCATCGTCGACGCCGCCAGCGGCGTGTCCGGTGCCGGCCGCGCCCCCAAGGCCAACCTCCATTTCGGGACGGTGGACGAGGACTTCCTGGCCTACGGGCTGCTCGACCACCGGCACACGCCAGAGATCGAGCAGAACCTCGGGGCCCAGGTGCTCTTCACTCCCCATCTGGCGCCGATGGTGCGCGGCATCCTGGCCACGTGCTATGCCCGCCCCGCCGATGTGGACGGGGGGCTGACCACCGAAAGCGCTCTGGAGCTGCTCCACCATGCCTACCGGGAGGAGCCGTTCGTGGTGGTGACGGCGGGATCGCCCTCGACCAAGGCCACGGCCGGCTCCAACTGTGCCCACGTCACCGTGCGGGTCGACCCGCGGACCGGGTGGATCGTGGCGCTGTGTGCCCTGGACAATCTGGTCAAGGGGGCGGCGGGCCAAGCCATCCAGTGCGCCAACTTGGCCCTTGGCCTTCCCGAGACAACCGGCCTACCCCTCGTTGGGGCGTACCCATGAGCATCACCACACCGAAGGGCTTCGTGGCGTCTGGCGTGGCCTCGGGCATCAAGGCCTCCGGCGCCCTCGATCTGGCCCTGGTGGCCACGGATGACGGAGCACCGGTCCCGACCGCGGCGACGTTCACCACCAACCTGGCCGCGGCGGCTCCGGTCCAGGTCAGTCGGGACCACCTTCGGGCCAACGCTGGGCGCGCCGCTGCGGTGCTGGTGAGCAGCGGCAACGCCAACGCCGCCACCGGGGCGCAGGGTCGCGCCGATGCCGAGCGCATGTGCGCGCTGGCCGCCGACGGTCTGGGGGTGGATGCCATCGAGCTATTGGTGTGCTCCACCGGGCTCATCGGCATCCCGCTGCCCATGGAGCCGATCGAGAAGGGCATCCCCACCCTGGTTGCCGCCCGCTCGTCTTCGGCTCAGGCAGCCGAGGACGCGGCCACGGGGATCCTCACCACCGACGGGGGCCGCAAGGAGGTCCTGATCCATGGAGCCGGGTTCACCATGGCCGGGATGGCCAAGGGGGCAGGCATGGTGGCGCCGAACATGGCCACCATGCTGGCCTTTCTCACCACCGATGCCGCTGTGGAGCCCGAGGCACTGGCCGAGCTCTTGCGGATCGCCGTGCGCGACTCGTTCAACGTTCTGACCGTCGACGGCTGCACCTCGACGAACGACACGGTGACCCTCATGGCCAGTGGCCGTGCTGGGCCCGTCCACGACGGCGTGCTGGTCGACGCAGCGACCAAAGCCTGCGCCGATCTGGCTCGTCTGATGGCCGAGGACGCCGAAGGGGCGTCACGCATCGCCCATGTCCGGGTGACCGGGGCGGTCTCGGACGGGGAAGGCCACCAGGCCGCCCGCAAGGTGGCTGACTCGCTGCTGGTCAAGTGCTCGTTGAACGGCGAAGACCCCTACTGGGGCCGCATCGTGAGCGATCTCGGCTCTGCCGGCGTCGGGTTCGACATGGACAAGGTGGCCGTCGCCTACGGGGGCGTCGACGTCTGCCGGGAGGGCATTGCCGTGCCTCATGACGAGGGTGCGGTGGCCGCCCACATGGGCGGCAAGACGGTGGACATTCATTGCCGGTTGGGCCTCGGTGACGGGGTCGGTGTGGCCATGACCGTCGACCTCGGATACGGGTACATCGACGAGAACCGGGGAACATCGTGAGTGCCGAACAGCCCGACTCCGAGCCCAGTCTGCAAGGCCTGGCCGGACTGCCTCATAGCCCGGCCGACAAGGCGGAAGTCCTGGTCGAGGCTCTGCCATACATCCGGCGCTTCTGGGGCAAGGTGGTGGTGGTCAAGTACGGGGGGAACGTCCTTCAGGCCAAGCCGGGCGAGCCCGCGATCGACGAGGCGACGGCGCTGGCGTCATTCGCCGAGGACATCGTGATGATGCGGTCAGTGGGCATGCTGCCCGTCGTCGTCCACGGGGGCGGCCCGCAGATCGGGGACCTCCTCGGGCGCCTGGGCATGGCCACCGAGTTCCGCGGCGGGTTTCGGGTCACCGATGCCGACACCCTCGACATCGTCCGGATGGTCCTGGTGGGCAAAGTCAACCGTGAGATCGTCAGCGCGGTGAACGTGCACGGCGCGTTGGCCGTGGGCCTGTCGGGCGAGGACGCCAACCTGATCACGGCCGAGGCCAAGTCAGAACAACTCGGCTTTGTGGGTGACGTGGTCGATGTGGACCCGGTGATCGTGCACCAGCTGCTGGCTCAGGGCTTGATCCCGGTGGTTGCGACCATCGGGAGCGACGAGACCGGGCAGGCCTTCAACATCAACTCGGACACGGTCGCCGGTCATCTGGCCACGGCGGTCCAGGCAGAGAAGCTGGTCTTCCTGACCGATGTGGCCGGGCTGCGGTCCGTACCCGACGACCCGTCCACGCTCATCACCAGCGTCACCGCCGATGAGCTCGATGCGCTCGTTGCCTCGGGCGCGGCCAACGGCGGCATGATCCCAAAGGCCCAGGCCTGCGCCCAAGCCGTGCGGTCGGGCGTCGGCCATGCTCACATCCTCGACGGCCGCACGCCCCACGCCCTTTTGCTCGAGGTCTTTACCGACCAGGGCGTCGGGACCATGGTGGGCGCATGACCGCGACCCCGATCGACCGCAGCGCGCTCATGCACAACTACGCAGAGCCCCCCGTCACCTTCGTCCGGGGCGATGGTGCGTTCCTGTTCGACGTCGACGGGAAGCGCTACCTCGACTTCCTCTCCGGTCTGGCCGTGACCTCGCTCGGGCACGCCCATCCTGTCGTCGCCGATGCCATCGCCGAGCAGGCCAGAACCCTGCTGCACGTGTCCAACCTGTTCGGGAACGCCATCGGCCCCGAGGTTGCCGTCACCATCGATCGCCTGATCGGCGGTGGCGATGAGCGAGCCGGGGGTCAGGTCTTCTTCGGCAACTCCGGTGCCGAGGCCAACGAGTGCGCCCTGAAACTCGCCCGGCGGTGGGCGGGACCGGGTCGATTTGGGGTGGTGGCCACTTGGGATGCCTTCCACGGCCGGACCATGGCCACGCTGGCAGCGACCGGCCAGACAGACAAGCAGACGGCGTTCCTGCCGATGCTCCATGGCTTCGATCACGTGCCTTTCGACGACCTCGCTGCCATGGAAACTGCGTGCGACCCGGACCGGGTGGGGGCGGTCATCCTCGAGCCCATCTTGGGCGAGGCCGGGGTGATGGTGCCGTCGTCGGACTACCTGTCCGGGGTGCGCCAGCTGTGCACCGACCGGAACATCCTGTTGATCATGGACGAGATCCAGACCGGATTGGGCCGCACCGGGCGCTGGTTCGGATTCCAGCACCTGGGGATCGAGCCGGACATTGTGACCTTGGCCAAGGCACTCGGGAACGGCATGCCCGTCGGTGCCTGTTGGGCTCGGGCCGAAGTGGCAGCGGCGTTCGTGCCCGGTGACCACGGCAGCACCTTCGGCGGCCAGCCCCTGGCCATGTCGGCGGCCCGGGCGACCCTGGGGGTCATGGAAGCAGAGAACGTGCCCGAGCGGGCCCGTCAGGCAGGGGAGAAGCTGGCGACCGGCCTGGCCGCGCTGCCCAACGTGCGCGCAGTGCGGGGCGAGGGTCTCCTGCTCGCGGCTGAGCTGACCGGGGAGTTCGCCCCCGCAGCCTGTCGCGCTGCGCTCGACGCCGGCCTCGTCGTCAACGCCCCTCGGCCCGACTCCCTGCGCCTGGCCCCGCCGTTGCTCGTCACCGATGGTGAGATCGACGAGGCACTGTCGGTGCTGGGCAGCGTGCTCGCGGCCACGCCCACCTCGGCCACGCCCACCGCAGCCGACCCCACGACCACGCCTGCCACGCCCACCACGCCTGCCACGCCCACCACGCCGGAGGCGAAGCACCCATGACCATGAGCACGACCCGGCACGTGTTCGACGTCGACAGCCTTTCACCCGCTGAGCTGGATGCCGTCCTCGGACTGGCCGAGGCCGATCCGGCCACGCTGACACCGAGCCTGGCCGGCAAAGGGGTGGCTCTCCTCTTTGAGAAACCCTCGGCCCGCACTCGCAACAGCACCGAGATGGCCGCCGTCGCCCTGGGGGGCCACCCGGTATACATCCAGGGGGCCGAAGTAGGGCTGGACGTGCGGGAGACGGCCGAGGACGTGGCCCGCACGCTGGCCTGTTATCACTCCGTGCTCTGCGCCCGGGTCGTGGACCATCGTTCGCTCACCCGGATGGCCGCCGCCCTCGACACCGGTGGCGTGCCCGTCCCTGTCGTCAACCTCCTCTCTGACGTGGCCCACCCCTGCCAGGCCCTGGCCGACTTGTTGACCCTCCGACACGAGTTCGGTGGCTCGCTCGAAGGCCGAACGGTGGCCTACATCGGTGACGCCAACAATGTCTGGTTGTCGTTGGCCCTGGCCGGCGCCATGGCCGGGCTCACCGTCAACGTGGCCTCACCAAAGGGCTACGGGCCAAGCGATGCCGACCTCGAACGGATTCGGATGCTGGGTGGCACCGGGTTGGTGACCGAGGATCCCGCCGACGCCGCCGCTGGGGCCGACGCTGTCTACACCGACGTGTGGACGTCGATGGGCCAAGAGGAGGAGTCCGCCGCCCGGCTGCAGGCCTTCGCCGGGTTCACGGTCGATGAGACGTTGATGAAGCGGGCCGCACCCCATGCCATCGTGCTGCACTGCCTCCCCGCCCATCGCGGCGAGGAGATCGCCGCCGAGGTGGTGGACGGCCCCCAGAGCCGGATCTGGCCCCAGGCCGCCAACCGGATGCACGCCATGCGTGGGCTCCTGGCCTGGCTGACCCACGCCGGACCCGGCCAACCGGGCCACCGGGGCGATGACCACGAGCCGACCGGGAGTGCGCGATGAAGGTGACCAAGCACCAGCGCCAGCACCGCATCACCAAGCTCTTGGAGACGAGGGCGGTGGGCAGCCAGACCCACCTGGTCGAGCTGTTGGCCGGCGAGGGAATCGAGGCCACCCAGACCACGGTGTCCCGGGACCTCGAGGAGCTGGGTGCGCTCAAGGTGCGCCTACCCGGCGGCGACACGGCCTATGCCCTGCCCGAGCTGCCCTCCCATCAGGTGGCCCCGGAGGACCATCTCCGTCGGATCCTGGGCGAATGGGTGGTGGAGGCGGCATTCTCGGCCAACCTCGTCGTGCTGCGTACGCCGCCCGGTTCAGCCCATGTCGTAGGATCGGCGCTCGACCGGAGCGGGTTCCCCGGTGTGATCGGCACCGTCGCCGGTGACGACACCGTGCTGGTGGTGGCGGCCGAGGCGGCCGGGGGAGCGGGCGTCGCAGCCCGTCTGGCCTCGGTGTCGGGGTTGGAATCGCTGTCCGGGCCGGCCGGAGCCATACTGCCCGACAGCGCCGGCATACCGCTGCCCGCAGCCACCAAGTCGGCGACCAAGTCGGCGAACGGGGCGACATCCAAGGCATCGACGACGTCGACACAGGCGGAACGCAAGCCAGACGGCGGGAACGGGACCAAAGGCGGGACACGGGGCGGAGCAGGGACTCAGACGCAGAGCGGGACGGAGCGGGCGTCCCACGTCGACTCGAACAGTTCGAAGAAAAGAGGGTAATCGTGGCAAAACGAGTGGTCTTGGCTTACAGCGGAGGGCTGGATACGTCCGTGGCCGTCCGTTGGCTCATCGAGAACGAGGGGGCAGAGGTCATCGCCGTCGCCGTCGACGTGGGCCAGAACGCTGACGCCGACGAGGCCGACTGGGACGCCATCCGGGAGCGGGCATTGGCCGCCGGGGCCATCGAGGCGACCGTGGTCGACGCCCGGCGCGAGATGGCCCAGGACTTCTGCGTGCCCGCGCTGATCGCCAACGCCAAGTACGAGGGGAAGTACCCGCTGGTCTCGGCCCTGTCCCGGCCGGTCATCGTCCGCCATCTGGTGGCCGAGGCGAGGCGCCACGACGCCCACGCCGTGGCCCACGGCTGCACGGGCAAGGGGAACGACCAGGTCCGGTTCGAGGTCGGCACCCGGGCCCTCGCCCCCGACCTCGAGGTCCTGGCCCCGGCGAGGGTGTGGGGCCTGACCCGCGCCGACTGCATCGAGTACGCCGCCACGTGGGGCATCCCCCTGTCGGTGACCAAGGAGAAGCCGTACTCGATCGACGAGAACCTGTGGGGTAAGGCCATCGAGTGCGGGGTCATCGAGGACCCCTGGAACCAGCCGCCCGAGGACGT
>DASXMT010000421.1:0-1754 GCA_036495505.1 Acidimicrobiales bacterium
ATTGCCGAGGGGCAGCGCATCGGCGGGCAATTCGACGGCGTAGGTGAGAAACGGGCGACCGGACAGGTCGAGGGCCACCTCTACCAGCGCCTCGTCCAGCGGAAGGTTGATAGAGGCGAAGCGGCGGATGCCCGCCTTGTCCCCCAGCGCCTCTCGCACGACCTCGCCCAGGGTGATGCCCACGTCCTCCACCGTGTGGTGGGCGTCCACCTCGAGGTCGCCGGTGGCCTTGACGGTGAGATCGAACCCACCGTGCTTGCCGAGCTGGCTGACCATGTGGTCGAAGAACGGGAGGCCGGTCGAGACATCGGTGGTCCCGCTGCCGTCGATGTCTACCGCCACTTCGATGGAGGTCTCCTTGGTGGAACGCGAGCGGGAGGCTATCCGTGGGCTCGGTGTGGCGGTGGCAGTCATGTCCGGCTCTCTTCCATGGGACCTTCGAGGGCAGCGTGCAAGGCGGCCAGAAACCGATCATTCTCCTCAGGGAGGCCCACGGTGACCCGCAGGCACCCGGTAAGGCCTGGCCACTCAGAGCAGTCTCGCACGAGGACCGAACGATCGAGCAGCGATTGCCATACCTGGCGAGCGGAGCGGTCGGTGGGTCGGAAGAGGATGAAGTTTGCATCCGAGGGCCAGGTCTCCACGCTCATCTCGGCGAATGCGGCTGCGATCCGGCCGCGCTCCTCGCGCAGCACCGCCACCCGGGCCTGCATGGCCTCCTCGAACTGCAGGGCCAAGCGCCCGGCTGCCTGCTTCACCGCGTCGAGGTGGTAGGGCAGGGTGACCAGCTCGCACGCGGCCACCACGTCCGGCGAGGCGACCATGTACCCGAGCCGCCCGGCGGCCATGGACCATGTCTTGGAGAAGGTGCGGACGACCACCACCCGCTCGCTGCCCGGCCCCCCGGAGCGAACCAGCTCGAGAGCGGACGATGGAGCGAACTGACCGTAGGCCTCGTCCACCACCACCAGACCCGACGTGTCGTCCACCACGCGCTGGACGCTGTCGGGGGGATCAGCGCGCCCGGTCGGGTTGTTCGGCGAGCACAAGAAGGTGATGATCGGCTGCGACTCGGTCACCACGCGGGCCACCTCATCGGGATCGAGTTCAAAGTCGTCGGTCCGGCTCCCGACCACGACGCCGGTCCCGGTGATCATGGCGATGTGCCGGTGGAGGGTATACGTGGGCTCGAACAGGGCCACGGTTCGGCTCGGGCCTCCGTAGGCGAGCAGCAGGCACTGCAGGATCTCGTTGGAACCGTTGGCACAGAACACCTGGTCGGGCCGGACCCCGTGCGAGGCCGCCACCGCGGCGCTCAGCTCAGAGGCCTGACGGTCCGGGTAGCGGTTGAACTGGATGCGAGCCAGCTCGTCCTGGAGGGCAGCGAGCCATGCGTCGGGCGGTGGGAGGGGAGACTCGTTGGTATTGAGCCGCACCTCCACGTCGACCTGGGGAGAGTGGTAGCCATCCAAGCTGACGAGGTCCGGCCGGATGGGCACGGCGCTGTCGGCCGCGTGCACGTCTACCTCGGCCATCGGAGTCGCACCGATTCGGCGTGCGCGGGGAGGCCCTCGGTCTCGGCCAGGGTGACGACGTGGGGACCCAGCTCGGTGAGCGCCTTCTCCTCGACGGTCACGGCGTGAATGTGCCGGCGGAAGTCGTCCACCCGGAGGGCACTGGCGAACCTGGCCGTCCGGTTGGTGGGCAGGACGTGGTTTGGACCGGCCAGGTAGTCCCCCACGCTGGCCGGCGAG
>DASXMT010000422.1:0-5455 GCA_036495505.1 Acidimicrobiales bacterium
ACTCGGGCCACCGGATCCGGGCGATGGTCCAGTATAACTCGTTCGGCTCGTGGGGATGGCTCGAGAGCCTCGACCCGGAGGTGCTCGCCTCTGTCGAGGTGATCCCCGGCGACGTACGGGACCGCGACTCGGTCCTCGCCCTCATGACGGGGGCCGATATGGTCTGCCATCTCGCCGCCCTGATCGCCATTCCGTACTCCTACCAGGCACCCTGGTCGTACCTGGAGACCAATATCGGCGGCACCCTCAACGTGCTGGAGGCGGGGAGGACACTGGGGACGTCGAGGATCGTGTGCACCTCGACCAGTGAGGTCTACGGCAGCGCCCTCTTCGTGCCCATGGACGAGACCCACCCGCTGCAAGCCCAGTCACCCTACGCAGCATCGAAAGTGGGCGCCGACAAACTGGTCGAGAGCTACCACCTGAGCTTTGGTCTCCCGGTGGTCACGCTGCGACCGTTCAACACCTACGGTCCCCGGCAGTCGGCGCGTGCGGTCATCCCGACGGTGATCGCCCAGCTGGCGTCCGGGCGGCGCCAGATCGCCCTGGGCTCGGTGACACCCACCCGGGATTTCAATTTCGTCCTCGATACCGCTGGTGCCTTTCATGCCGTGCTCGAGGCGCCCCTTGACGACGTCGTCGGCCGGACGCTCAACGCCGGATCGGGCCTCGAGATATCGGTCGGCGACACCGTGACGCTGATCGCCGACCTCATGGGGACGTCGGTCGAGATCCGGGTCAAAGACGAACGCCGTCGTCCGGAACGCTCGGAGGTGAACCGACTCGTGTCCGACAGCTCGGCCATCGAGTCCGCAGCCTCGTGGAAACCGAGCCACACGTTGACCGAGGGGCTGACCGCAACCATCGAGTGGTTCTCCAGTCCGGGAAATCTCAGCCAGTACAAGCCCGACCAGTACAGCGTCTGACCAAAAGGGGGAATTGCCATGACATATCTAGAAGACAGACCAGCCGTCGCCGAGGAGTCCCTCACCGAGATCCGACACGTCGTGATACTGGCGGGCGGAAAGGGGGTGCGCCTCCGTCCGTACACCACGGTCATCCCAAAGCCGCTGGTGCCGATCGGCGAGCAGTACTCGATCCTCGAGATCGTCCTGCGCCAGTTGGCCGCCTGTGGCTTCCGCAGAGCCACCCTGGCCATTGGCCACCTGGGACAGCTGATCCGCGCCTACGTAGGAGACGGATCGCAGTGGGGCATCGAGGTGGACTATGTCCACGAGGAGTCACCACTGGGCACCATCGGCCCGGCCCTCATGGTGCTCGACCGGCTTCCCGAGAATTTCCTCCTCATGAACGGCGACATCCTCACCGACCTGGACTACGGCGATCTACTCAAGCGCCACATCTCCTGGGGTGCGCCATTGACCGTCGCCACGTTCGACCGCGTCCATCAGGTCGACTTCGGTGTGCTCGACGTCACCGACCACCGCATCACCTCCTTCACCGAGAAGCCACCGCTCAGCTACTCGGTGAGCATGGGCATCTACGGAGTCAGCAAGCGTCACCTCGAGCGTTACACCCCCGGTCTCCCGTTCGGCTTCGACGAGCTGATGCTCGACCTGATCGAACGAGGCACCCTCCCCGCCAGCTACGGCTTTGACGGGTTCTGGCTGGACATCGGACGGCCCGACGACTACGACCGGGCCAACAACGAGTTCGGGGTGCTGGGGCCACGGTTGCTCCCAGGGGCCCGGTGACCTCGTTCCTCGTACTCGGGGCGAGCGGGTTCCTCGGCAGCCAGGTTCACCAGGCCATCGAACGATCCAGCGACGTGCCCGAGTTGGTGGCAGTCAGTCGGCACCCTCCTCGACTGCGAATGCCGGCCCGCGGCAGCTGGGTGTCTATGGATCTAGTCGATGCTTCGGTTCGGGATCTCGTTGCCCTGCTCGAGACGAGCAAGCCCGACGTGGTGATCAACTGTGCCGGACGCACCTCTGGCACCTGCGAGGAATTGTGGGCGATCAACACGGTGATGGTCGACCGACTGATCCAGGCCCTGTCCCTCTGCGATCCCGTCCCCCTTCTCCATTTCGGATCGGCCGCCGAGTACGGGTTCCAGCCCGAGGGGGTCGCCATACGGGAGACCGCCCCCACGCGGCCGGTCAGCGACTACGGCCGCACCAAGCTAGAGGCGACCGAGCTCGTGACCAAAAGCGTGGCTCGAGGAGCCATCCGGGCCACCGTGCTCCGGGTCTTCAATCCGGTGGGCCCGCGGGCGCCGGCCAGTTCCTTGGCCGGCAGAGCGGCATATGAGTTGAAGCAGGCGCTCCGGGACAGGCGCTCGTTCATCCTGATGGGCCCGTTGTGGGCCCATCGGGACTTTGTGGCCAGCAGCGATGTGGCCATCGCTGCTCTGCTCGCGATCCCGAGCATCGACGCCCATCCGGTACTCAACGTGGGGCGAGGCTCGGCCATGTCTTCCCGATCCGTGGTCGAGCTACTGGCGGACGCGGCCGGCTTTGAGGGGGACGTGCTCGAGTCCCCTGGTGGCTCTGAGGCCGTGCCCTGGCAACAAGCGGACGTGTCGCTTCTCCGCCACTACCTCGGATGGGTCCCGATCTCGCCGATCGCCCAGGCGGTCGCCGACCTGTGGAAATCGGAGCTGTAGCCATGTGCGGAATCATCGGACTTACCGGCATCGACGACGCCCTACCCGTCATCCTCGAAGGTCTGGGCCGGCTCGAATACCGGGGATACGACTCCGCCGGCGTTGTGCTCTCGACCGACGGAGCTCTGTGGAGAGCAAGGGCGGCCGAGGGGACGCATTCGGTCAACGACCTGCGCGCCCTCAGCGAAGATGCTCCTCTCCACTGCCACACCGGTGTGGGCCACACCCGTTGGGCTACCCATGGCCGGCCGACCACAGCCAACGCCCATCCCCATCTCGACTGCACCGGCCAGCTGGCCCTTGTCCACAACGGCATCATCGAGAACCATGCGGCCCTCGCGTCCGAGCTGTTGGCCGACGGCCATACCTTGGTCTCGGAGACCGACTCTGAGGTCTTGAGCCACCTTGTCGAATCGGCCATGGCCCGGGGCGCGACCCTGTCCGAGGGCCTCCGACTCACCCTGCGAAGGGTCCGCGGCTCCTTCGCCGTGGCCGTCATCCACGCCAACGAGCCTGACACCATCGTCGCCGCGCGTCGCGTGTCCCCTCTGATCATCGGTCTGGGCGACGACGCCGCGTACCTAGCCTCGGACATCCCCGCATTGCTCGGAAGCACCCGTCGTCTCTTCGCCCTCGAAGATGACCAGATGGTCGAGCTCCGACCCGGGACCATGCGGGTGACCACGCTGGAGGGCACCCTCGCCGAGGCGGCTCCGCTGAAGGTCGACTGGGACGCGGCAGCATCCCGCCAGGGTGGCTACGACGACTATATGACCAAGGAGATCCACGAGCAGCCCGACGCGGTGGCCGCCACGCTGGACGGTTACCGGCGCAGTGACGGGTCCCTCGTCCTCGACGAGGCAGCGTGCCTCGGTGCGAGCCAACTGCACGGCATCGACCGGGTCTGCATCGTGGCCTGCGGCAGCAGCCATCACGCCGGTCTGGTGGCCAAGTACACAATCGAGCAATGGGCCGGACTGCCCACCGACGTCGACATCGCCAGCGAATTCCGGTATCGCAACCCCATCGTTGACCACCGTACCCTGGTCATCGGCGTGAGCCAGTCGGGCGAGACGGTCGATACCCTTCAGGGACTTCGGGAGGCGCGGGAGCGGGGGGCCACCGTGCTGGTCGTCTCCAACGTGGTGGACTCATCAATGGCCAGGGAGGCCGATGGCGTGCTGTACACACGGGCCGGGCCGGAGATCGGGGTGGCCGCCACCAAGACGTACCTCACCCAGATCGTGGCCCTCGAGCTTGTGGCGCTGGCACTGGCTCAGGCACGCGAGACACGCTCAGGCACCGAGGTCGGCGCCTTGATGGACCAGATGCTCCGTCTCCCCGAGCAGATTGCCCAAGCGCTGGACCGGACCAAGGACGTGGCCGAGGTGGCTCGAGACCTGGTCGACTCCCGGGACTTCTTCTTCCTCGGACGCCACGTCGGCCACCCCGTTGCCCTGGAGGGCGCGCTCAAGGCCAAGGAGATCGCCTACGTCCGGGCCGAGGGCTACCCGGCTGGCGAGCTCAAGCACGGCCCCATCGCCCTGATCGAACCGGGCACCGTGGTCGTCGGTGTGGCCACCCGCAACTGCCTCTGGGAAAAGATGTGCTCCAACATCGAAGAGGTGCGAAGTCGGGGGGCGACCATCGTGCTCCTCGGCAGCGACGGCGACGACCGCGTTGCCGAGTTGGCCGACCACATGCTCTGGGTGCCGCCCGTCGAGCCGATGCTCTCGCCGGTCATCGATGCCGTACCCCTCCAATTCCTGGCCTACTGGTTGGCTCAGGGCCGTGGCCATGACGTTGACCGGCCTCGCAACCTGGCCAAGACGGTGACCGTGGAGTAGGCCAGCACTGGGTCGCCGGCGCCAGCTTGGTGTCGGAGAAGTCACTGGCGTGCCATACCGACGCATGGCGCGTGGTCCCACACCCACACCCCCGTACGGCTTACTGGCAGGGGCCTCGCGAGCCGTTGAGGTTGACCGAGAATTTGGCCCCGTTGATCCCGGCAGCGATGTCAGCGGCACAGAACGCGCTGGTGGGCAGGCTGTACTCGGCGTTGAAGATCGCCTTGTGGCCCTTGTAGGAGTTGAGCGCCGAGCAGGTGCCAAACTGGTTGCACTGCTCGGTGAGGACGGCGTCGGCCACCGGTTCCATGATCGTGGCGAAGTTGTCACCCGTGTCGTCGGGGTTCTTGATGAACCATGCCAGGCCGAGGCTGTGCATGTAGTTGGCCAGGGTGGTGAGGTAGGTGACCTCATCGGCCTGGGTGAGGTTGAAGCCCGTGGCTCCGTCACTGCCCGAGTACGTCTCGTCCAGGTCCGTCTCGACGGCGTCGAATCCCTTGGCCGCACACTGCTGTTGAATCATGGCCTCCTCGATACTGACCGTGGCCGGGGCATTGATGTTGAGAAAGTACTCCGGGTAGCCGCTGAGCTTGGCGCCCAACACCCCCGCCGCTTGAAGCTGGGCGTAGTAGGTGGTCGGGATCCCCTCGTCGCTGGCGCTGTAGTAGTTGCCCGCGGTACCCGCCTCGACATAGCAGACGGCATGGTCACCTCGGGCATGGAGAGCGCTGACGGTGGATGCCGGGTTCTCGATGCCATCGATGTCGTAGACGGTCGGAGCGGGAGCCGGACTGCCGTTGGGCAGCGTGTCGTTGGTACCCATGTCGGTGGCGTTGGTGAGCCTGAGCGGATGGCCGAGCTCCCACTGCCAGGAGACGTTGCCGAGTGGCGGCTGCCACCAGGTTCCGCTCCCGCTCGCTGGCCCTGTTGTGGTGGTGGTCGTCGGGGGCCCTGTTGTGGTGGTGGTCGCCGGGGGGCGTGT
>DASXMT010000423.1:0-3919 GCA_036495505.1 Acidimicrobiales bacterium
CGAACACTTCACTGTTCTCGCACCGGACCTCCCCGGGCACGGGCAGTCCGACAAGGCCCCGGGCGACTACTCCCTCGGTTCCTATGCCACCACCCTCCGGGACCTGATGGCGGTACTCGACATCGAACGAGCGACAATCGTCGGACAGTCACTCGGCGGCGGCATCGCCATGCAGTTCGCGTACCAGTTTCCTGAATGCTGCGATCGGCTGGTCCTGGTGGACAGCGGTGGCCTCGGGCGAGAGGTCTCGTGGATGCTTAGGGGTCTTGCCCTTCCCGGTGCCGAATTAGTGATGCCGCTCCTGTTTCCCGGTTTCGTCCGAGACTGGGGTAACAGCGTGGAGCGGTTCCTCCATGATCGAGGGATCCGCTCCGGTCGAGCCTCCGAATCGTGGCAGGCTTATGCCTCCCTGACCCACGCCGAGAATCGCCACGCCTTCGTCCGTACCATTCGGGCTGTCATCGACGGCGGCGGACAGTCCGTGAGCGCGGTCGAACGCCTGTACCTGACCTCGGAAATCCCCACGCTCATCGTGTGGGGTGACCAGGACCGCATGATCCCGATCGCTCACGCCAAGGCCGCGCACGAGGCCATGCCCACGAGCCAGCTGTCGATCATGGAGGGCGTCGGGCACTTCCCTCACGTCGAGGAGCCGGTGCAGTTTGCCCACACAGTGACTGCCTTCGTGCAAAGCACCGAGGCTTCCACCGCTGACCGGGCCCGCTTGGCCACCATGCTCCGGGCTGGGAGTCAGACGGGCTGAACCGATCCTGGAAACAAAGGCCACACGCGGAGGTTGAGTCCTGTGAACGGGCTGAGCATCCCGATGCATGGTCTGCTCACCGTGATCCCGTCGTCACCTTGGTCAGGCGGATATGGGTGACCGCCGGTGAGCTGAGGTGCTCGACGCACTCGTAGTCGTCGAAGCCCACGTCGAGGTCGTCAAACAGGCGTTCACCCTTCCCCCAACAACACGGGCACGGTGACGAGATGGAGCTCATCGATGAGCCGAGCCTCGAGGCACTGACCGATCGTGGCTGCGCCCCCTCCGATCAACGCGTCCTTGTCTTCTGCTGCCGCTCGTATCTGTTCGAGAGCTGACTCGATCCCATCATCGACGAAGTGAAAGGTCGTACCCCCTTCCATTTCGACTGGCCGGTGCGGGTAGTGGCTCACGACGAACACCGGATGGTGAAACGGTGGGTTGCTCCCCCACCAACCGGTGCACTGGCTGTCGCCCCACGGACCTCGGATCGGACCGTACATGTTCCGCCCCATGACGGTGGCGCCGATCCCGTCCTCGCGACGTGCAAAGAAGTCGTTATCGATACCCGTCTCGCCGTCCTCCCCGCCCGTCATCGCTCTCCCGTACTAGGTCTTGAAGATCCACTCGTGCAACCGGGGGCCGTTGATGCCGAGGGGATTGTCAACGCCCTGATCGGGTCCCGCGGCGTATCCGTCAATGGAGATCGAAAATCCGTGCACTCGAACCCTACCCATGCTTGTCTCCACTCGGTGTAAGTCCTCGATCACACATTGGCGATGGCCAGCCAGCCGTGCAGGGCCGTCTGACTGCAGACAGATTCCTGAGGCGTCGACTGGCCATGTGGTCACAGTCTTGACGTCAGCACGCCACCAAATCATCGGCGGAGGGTTCAAACGTTTGCCGTCAACCGTGCGCTGCGTGTACCGGCCTCCTCTGATTAGGGTGGCGTGTCATGCGGGCATGGCAGGTAACACGGTACGGGCGACCGAGCGAGGCGTTGACCTTGGCCACTGTCCCCTCGCCCCAGCCCGGTCCCCTCGAGATCCTGGTTCAAACGTCGGCATCGGTGTGCAACTACAACGAAGTAGATGGCTGCCATGGCCGATATCTCACCATCAACCCTCCCCTGCCGTATACCCTCGGTATGGAGTTCGTGGGTGAAGTCATCGCTACCGGCTCCGGGGCCGAATCGTGGATGGGGCGTCGGGTCATGGGCTCAGGTACCGGTGCCGTTGGTGCCCATGCCGAAGAGGTGGTGGGGCCGGTTGCCATGGCCTTCGATGCTCCTCCCGAGCTCGGTGACATCGAGGCCGCCGCGTTCTACTACCCGTTTCACCTCGCCTACCTCGGCTTGCACGAGCGGGGCCGACTGCAACCAGGTGAAACCGTCCTCGTCCACGCCGCCGCAGGAGGGGTGGGATCAGCTGCGGTGCAACTGGCGGTGGCCGCAGGTGCCCGGGTGATCGCCACCGCGGGCAGTGCAGAAAAGCTTGCCGTCATCCGCAGTCTTGGTGCGGACACCGCCATCGACTACCGCTCCGGCGGCTTCGCCGACGCCGTGCTCGACGCTACCGACGGAAAGGGGGTCGATGTGTGTTTCGACGGCGTCGGCGGCAACGTGACCACGGAATCGCTTCGATGCCTGGCCCGGAACGGACGCCACCTCGTCGTGGGGTTCGCCGGCGGGATCGAAGCCGAGGAGGTACCGATGGTCGCCGGACGCGCCCTGTGCTTTGGCAATATCTCGCTCATGGGTGTCCTCCTGGCCTATCGGGACTCCGTGCTGCCAGTCGGCTCGGGGTTCAACCCGACACCGCGCTCGGTGGGCGACGCGGTCCATGACCACCTGGTGACCCTGTTCCGCGCCGGCCGCATCCGACCCCTGGTGGGCAAGATCGTTCCCTTCGAACAGCTCCCGCTGGCTCTCGAGGACATGGAGGACCGTACGACCATCGGACGGGTGGTCGTGCACACCCGCGGCACCAGTGACAGGTAGGGAATCACTGCCAAAACACCGCCATAGAGCTCGCACGGGAGCCTTTACATGTTCGTACCCGACTGTAGAGTGGTTGTCCAGGGTTTTCATCGACGGCGCGGCCTGGTGCCGAGGTCGCCAGGGGGGTGGGTAATGGTCCAATCAGTGCTCACCGAGGAGCAGGGAGTCCTCGCCGAGGTGAACTACATCAGGAACGTCCCTGATGCATCGGGCGAGGTCCTCGAGTTCGTCACCGAGGAAGACGAGCGCTCGACGATGCAAACCCGCCCAGGCCGGGAGGTTCGGATCGAGAACGCCCGACCGCGCACGACCGATGTTGACCGTGAGGGATTCGTGCTCGTGTCCCATACCAGTTCGATCGCCGACTTCGACCAGATCCAAGAAGACGCCACGGTCGACAAGCAGTACATGGACGAGATGACGGAACTCCTGATGCGAGAGACCGGCGCAGCCAGGGTCTTCATGCTCGGCGGCGGGAAGAAGCGCTACGGGGAGAGCGCCACCACGAAGCTGGCCTCACTGGCCAACGCCAAGCCTGCCCGATACCCGCACGCCGACAACACCGATAGGTCGGCGACCGGACTGGTCGAGCTGATCGCCGCCTTCGTCGACGACCTCGACTTGGAGCACTACTCCCGCTATGCCCTCTACAACATGTGGCGTGCCGTATCGCTGCCCCCGCAGGACTTCCCCCTTGCCGTGTGCGACGCCCGTACGGTTCGCGTAGACGACGAGGTCACCGTCACCGCCATCACCGAAGAGCGAGGGGCGGGAGACATCCGTCACGACACCACCGGTTATGCCTACAGCCCGGCCCACCGCTGGCACTACTACCCCGACATGACGGCAGATGAGGTCATCGTGTTCAAAGCCCACGACACCGACAAGCGCCGATCGGGACGCGTGCCCCATACCGCCTTCACCGACCCGACGTGCCCGGCCGGGGTGGCCACCCGAGCAAGCGTCGAGATGCGAGGACTTGCACTCTTCTCGTGATCGACGGGGCCGCTCCCGACACCGGACCACCGCCTGAAGTCACGTCGCTCCGGGATCGGCGGTTCACCGGGAACTTACGGAGCTATAGCCAGCCATCAACCCGCCTCATTGATGAGTTCGTTCAACGCAACACTCGAATCCACCAGTGCGCATGCCTGGTC
>DASXMT010000424.1:0-2193 GCA_036495505.1 Acidimicrobiales bacterium
ATTCCATGGTCGAATGTTTCCACGAAACCTCAAGGTCCAGGGGGATGAATGACCATGCGCACTGAGACGTTCGGGCATCTTCAACTCCGTCGTGACGGAACATGAGGCGTCCCACCGATTTCCACGAAGGCGACGGATCTGCCCGTGCTAGTCGATACCTCGGCGGCGGTCTTTTTCTCGGACCAGGAGCGCTCCGAGCTCCACGAGGTCGTCCGACACTGGGGAGAAATCCGTGACCTGGCCTGGATCTCGCTCGACCCTCTGGTTTTTCTCGGCACTGCGGGTCGCTTCAGCGTCCAGGATCGCGACGTCCCCGACGAGGTGGTGATCAGGTACCAGCAGGGCGGGGTCTTCGCCCCGCTCGGGCTGATCTCCTACAAACAGGGGCGACCCCCGGTCAGCCATGGTGCGTGCAGTGGCGGTGATGTCAGAACATGCCAGCCGGCGATCGTGAAGGGCCGCGGGGACCAGCTCGGGCACTGGGGTGATCCGCACCCGCGTGCCGTTGGCGTCGACGACGAGAGCGAAGGGGGTGTCCTCAACAACGTGCAGACCGAGGACCTGACCATAGAAGCGGCGAGCGACATCGGTGTCATGCACAGGGATGAACCCTATGAAAGTTGACTGGCTGAGCATGGACGGGATCGTACCCGTGGCTCTGTGGCTGGCTCGAAGGGTCGCTGTCCCCGTCCCCCTACCCGGCCGGCGGAGCGCCTACACCGGGCGCATCTCGATCTGCCTACGAGCAACCCGTGGGTGGGACGATGCTGGACGCCGGTGGCTGTGGCGGCGCGTTATTGGGGGCCACATAGTCGCCAATCAACCGGAAGACGGTGTCGCTCGAGTTCTGTTCGACACCCGAGCAGTCGAATGCCCCGGGCTTGAAGGTGACCACCACGGCGATGGCGATCTTTTGATTGGGCTGGTACGCCTCGGTGGCGCTGTAGCCGCCAAGGAGCGGGTTCTGCATGGTCCACGAACCCGATCGCACCACACCGAGCCCGAAGTTGTAGCCGGTTATCTGCGTAAAGCACGATGGCGCACAGTTGGCCTGTTCGTGACCGAAGCCGAGCAGGTTCGGGTCCGTCATGGCATGGAAGCTTGATTTCGACAGCAGCTTGCCCGTACCGACGGCGACGGCCGTCGTGGCCATGTCATCGATGTTGGATGTCTCGGCACCTCCGTCAGGTGTACCCCATGCCGCATTGAAGTACGTCGAGTCCTCGAAGAACGGGCTCCCGTTCGGGATCCCGAGCTGTACTCGACGTTCTGAGCTTTGCGAATGCAGCACCGGGCTTGGGATGAACGAAGTCCGATACGCAGCCGTCTGGGTCAGGCCCATCGGCCCCAGGACCTTCTTTTGCAGCAGCACGTTCAAGGGTGCCTTGCCCACCATCGACAGGATCTTTCCCAAGATCATGAAATTGGTATGGGCATAGCTCCAATTGGTACCGGGAGGGAACTGCACCGGCCGATCGAAGGCGTAGGCGATCCGCTGCTGATAGGTGAAGATCTGGAATGGATCGGTGTTGAAGGCGGCCGTCCAGCCCGGGTCCGTCTCGAAGTCGGGGTACCCGGAGGTCTGGTTGGCCAACATCTTCAGCGTCACCTGGTTGGACTCGGGCAGGCTGGGCAGCCAATGGTCGATGGTCTCGTTCAGGGTGACCTTGTGCTCGTCGACGTATTCCATGAGCAGCGTGCTGACGTACTCGAAGGCGACGGCGCCCTGTCGGAAGTGCATGTCCGTCGTCGCCGGTACGCCATTCATCGATTCGCCGAACGCCTGTGTGGTGATCACCTTGTTGCCCTGGGTTACCCGGACGATGACCGCCCGGAGTTGATAGGTGGTCATGGCCTTGCGGACGATGGCCGCGATTCCAGCCGCCTGGGAGGTCTCGGACGTCGCCGCGGAGGCCGATGGCACACCGACCGAAGGAGCGGACACCCCCAGAGCCAGGGCGACCATCAGCGTTCCGACCAGGAGAAAGGATCTGGCCGGTCGCATCCTCCGGCCGCCTTCTCGGTGCTGGGTGCTCGTCACGATCTTCCTCCACGCTCGGGGCCGACCCGGTCCGAACAAGTCATCTTCGTCAGGCCGCAAGAGAACTGTAACAAACTCAATCTGGTTGGATCAAGTATCACCCGATTGAATATATGTAAATCAGAATCAACCGGGCGCCGCGGTAGAATGGG
>DASXMT010000425.1:0-13252 GCA_036495505.1 Acidimicrobiales bacterium
CCCATCCTGGCCGGCCGACCCTGACCAAGGATGACGTTTTTAGGGAGGCTCAGGTCAGCCCAAGTGGTCCACTGAACGGGGTAAAGCCCAATCCGTGGGGACGTAGGGATTCGAACCCTCACTGGAGGCGGTTTAAGCGCCCTGCCTCTACCTGTTGGGCTACGTCCCCCGGCAGCAGACTAGGCGGCCGAGGGGCGGGTCGGCGTCGTGGTCACGGAGCAAGTTCGCTTCCGATGGTCGACGGCGGAAGTGCGGTCAACAGCGACAGCAACTCTTCGTCCCGCGGAGCATCGACTGCGCGCCACATGCCCTCGGTGCCGGGCCACGGCCCGAACACCATGGTCGGACGACGGATCGGATCCCACACCGGCCACTCCCCGATGAGGTCTGCCGACGGCGAGCCGGTCCAGGCGAACGAGATCCAGGCTTGCCGCATGCCTTCGGACAGCCGCAAGGCGTCGTCACCGCCGCCCGAGAACTGCTGGACGATCGGATTGGTGACCGTGCCAAAGACAAAGGGAATCTCCAGGGCATGGGCCGACCCCAAGAGGCCGCCGAACGCCGGGGTTTCCCACGTGAAGAGATAGACGTAGGTGCCTGGCCCAGGGACCGGCGACTCACCGGCCACCCCGACAGACCCGGCCAGGGCGTGGCTATCGGCAAGGAGCACCGACGGGCCCCGGAACACCGAGTCGGTGGCAATGGCCACCCAGAGGTCTCGCGGTTCGGTGCCCTCACCTCGAGCGGCCCGAGCACTCCGATACCCCTCGATCAGCCCCTCGGCGCTCTCGGACGACGGCACGATTCGCTGAACCCACCGCCGCAGTCCCGCCTGGTCGAGTCCGTTGACTGCCGGCAGGCCAAGGGCGAAGAACGCCGCCTCGTCCCGATTCGTCCCGATCAGCAGAGGGACGTCGGCCGAAGCGCCATCAGCAACCGCTGCTTCGGGGGATCGCGTCAGCAGGCCTCCGTCCAGTGTGGGCAGAAAGACCAAGGGGAGGCCGCCTTCACCCATCGCCAACGTCTGGCCTACCTCCTGGGCCGCTCGCACCAGCTCCGACGCCTGGACGTGCTCGAGGGCGTGGCGAGTCATCGGCACCCCCAACTTCTCGGCCAAGTCTTCTGCTCGACCCGCCGCCTCCTCGGCGGTGTGGGTGAAGGGCGGCCCGCTCTCCACGATGGCCCGATGGAAAAGACCGCGTGCGGCGGTAACGCCCAGCAAGGCGGAGACGCTCATGCCCCCGGCCGATTCTCCGAAGATGGTCACGTTGCCCGGGTCGCCCCCGAAGGCGGCAATGTTGTCGCGCACCCAGACCAATGCGGCGATCTGGTCGGCAACGCCCCAGTTGCCCGAGCCCAACCACTCCTCACCGCCCGCCCAGGCCGACGAGGCCGGCTGCAAGGCAGGATGAGCCAGAAAACCCAACGCACCCAACCGGTAGTTGATGGTGACGACGATCACGTTGCCCTCGCGGGCCAATGTCCCCCCGCGATACAGGTCCCCTGCGCCCGTACCCGAATTGAAGCCGCCGCCATGGATCCACACCATGACCGGGCGAGGCTGTCCGCCCAGCCCGCTCGACCAGATGTTGAGGGTCAGGCAGTCCTCCGACTGTTCCTCGGGGGCGCCTCCGACCGACATGCCGGGGATGGGCGGGGTCTGGGGGGCTATGGGCCCGAAGTGGTCGCACTCCTTGATCCCCGTCCATGGCTCGGCCGCGACCGGTGGCCGCCAGCGGAGGGGGCCCACCGGGGGTGCCGCATAGGGAATCCCCGAGAACGACCAGACGCCGTTCCGTTCCACGCCCCGAAGACGCCCGCCGCCGACCTCCACAATTCCATCCACGATTACCTCGGCCCTCGTTCCGGCATCCCTCCGTCATACTCCACGGCTCCAGGCTATGGGCCGGTTGCTCTGTGACCAGGTGAGACGCGCTTGGATTTGTCTAACCTCGGGGCTACTGTGACGCATGTGGCTGTTGTGACCAATGTGGATTCAGCTCGACGGCAGGGCCGATCCCGCCGCCGGGCGGCGTTGCTGGCCGGCGCCGCGGCCCTGGTTGCCTCCAGCACCTCTATGGCAGTGACGACCGCCATCTGGGCGGCACCGGCGGCCGCAGACCCAATTGGATCGTCCATTACGGCCACCGAGGCCCAAGTGGCGGCGATCGAGGCCCAGATCCAACAACAGCAACAACAGCTGAGCGCCGAAGACGAGCTCTACAACCAGGCCACCGTGCAGCTGCAGGCCACCCAGACGGCATTGGTGATCACCAACGCCTCGATCGCGGCCGACACCAGCCAGCTGGCATCTGATCGCCGTCAGCTCACGCAGGACGCCATCAAGTCCTATCTCTACGACTCATCCTCGACCGGTATCGCCACCATGTTCTCCTCCCCGTCATCTGACGCCGAGGTCCGCGGGACCTACACCCAGATCGTCGTGGGCAATGTGCACCGGGACGTCGCCCGCGTCGAAGCCGGCCAACGCCGGCTGGCGGCCACGCAGGCCACACTGGTGGCACAACAGAACGACCAGGCTGGCGAACAGCAACAGGCCCAGCAGGCCGCAGCCGCCGCGCAGGCAACGACGAACCAGTCCCAGGCAACCCTGGACCAGGTCAAGGGCACCCTGGCCGCCGAGATCGCCCAACAGGCCGCGGCCCAGGCCGCCCAGGCTGCTCAGGCCGCCGCCGCGGCCCAGGCTGCCGCCAACCAGGCGAAGGCCCAGACCGCGGCCAACCAGGCGTCTCAGGCCGCGCAAGTGGCCAGCGCGCTCGGCGGAGGCGCGACCACTGCGGCGGCCACGCAATCGGCCAACCAGGCCGCAGCGTCGGCCGGCGGGAGCTCGGTCTCCACACCCGCCTCGTCCGGGGACTCACCCTCCTCGGCCGGCACCGCCGCGGTGAACGCCGCCCTCTCGTACTTCGGCGTGCCCTACGTCTGGGGCGGCGCCAGCCGTGCCGGAGTCGACTGCTCGGGTCTGGTCCTCCTGGCATGGGGGCAAGCCGGCGTCTCCCTTTCGCACTCGGCGGCCGATCAGTACGCCGAGTCGAAGCACGTCAGCATGTCCGACCTCGAACCGGGTGATCTCATCTTCTACGACCTCGACGGCGACGGCATCGATCACGTCGTGATGTACGTGGGTCCCAGCCTGAACGGCGCTTCCACCCCGTACGGGAGTGCCACCATCATCCAGGCCGCTCACACCGGGACGGTCGTCACCTACGACCCGCTCTGGTACGGGGGCCTGGTTGGTGCGGCCCGACCCTAAGGTCGGCCCGGTCGGAACCTAAGCTGTCGCCCACGCCGATCGACCCAGCTTGCTCCCTTTCCCCCTCCGGGCGACCGACGACCGCTCTCCGGTTGAGCGTCGTCGTCCCTGCATATAACGAGGCCCACCGGCTGCATGATGCCTTTGAACGGTTCCGGGTCGCGGTCCGCGCCGGCGCCGTCGACCTCGACCACACCGAGGTCATCGTGGTCGACGACGGCAGCGACGACGACACCTCGGGACGGGCCCGATCCCTGACCGCTGACTTCCCCCACCACCGCGTCATCCGGCTGCGAGCCAACCAGGGCAAGGGCGCTGCCGTCCGGGCCGGCATCAAAGCGGCCCGCGGTGCATCCATCGCGTACATGGATGCAGACATGGCCATCGACCCTCGAGCCATCCCGCTGCTCCTCGAGCAGCTGGTCACGAAGGAGGCCGCCATCGGCTCCCGGTCGCTCCCCGACTCGATGGTGGAGAGCCGGTACATGGTCCGGCTCTTGATGGGCCGCCTGTTCAACCGGCTGGTGACCGCGGGCACCGAGCTCGACTTCCTCGACACCCAGTGCGGGTTCAAGGCTTTCCGGACCGAGGTAGCCCGCCTGGTGTTCCACCTCGTCCCTATCGACCGATTCGCCTTCGATGTCGAGGTACTGGCCTGCTCGCACCGCCTCGGTCTCGCCATCGCCGAGGTCCCGGTGCACTGGAAGCACGTTCCCGGGAGCAGTGTCCAGCCGCTGCACGACTCGATCACCATGCTGGCCGACGTGTTCAGCTCCCGTTTGGGCCTTCGACGATCCTCGGCCGTGCCCGCCGTCTCCATCTCCGGGCCCACGTCCTCCGGGCCCCAGTCCTCCGGGCCCCCGTCCTCCGGGCCCCGCTCCCGACCAGGGGGTACCGATGGGCCGGTAGTCGAGCAACAATGCATCGACCAGGTGCGCGCAGCGCTGGCCGGGCCAGAGTGCCCCGTGCCCCTTCCCGTGGTGACGGGACAGGCTGGGACGCTGGTGTTGTTTCCGTTGGTCGATCGGGCCGACGTCTCGGACTACGTCCGATGCCTGCGCGCCGCACTCCCCGACCACACCCTGGCCCAGCGCTCGCTGTCCCTGTCCGATCTCCTGGCCCTCGGGCCCCTTGCCGGCAGGATCAACAGCTCGGTCCCGTACGGCTTGCCGCCCACGGGTTCGCCAGACACATAGGGCGGCAGGGCTGGTCGGCGCCCTGAGCGGAGCGCACATCTGGCCGGTGTCCGCGGCCCTCTCGCCGGAGGACATGTCAGCAGTACCATGAAACGCGTGAGCGCGGACGCGACCGAATCAGGCCAGACGGCGGAACGGCGCCGAGCGGCGGAGCGGCGGGCCCGCGCCATCGACGTCCGGGCCCGCCGAGCCGGCATGCAGATGGCGTCGGAGGAGCCCGCACCCCTTCCCGTCGTCGTGCCGCGGAATTTCCGTCCCGATCTCGATGAGGGTGAGACCGTCGACCCCCGACCGGGCGACGTCGACGGGTGGGGTCGCTCCGAGCACATGCGTTCGATCGTCCGGCGTGCGTACGACCCGATCTACAAGCACTGGTTCCGGGTGGAGTGGGAAGGAATGGAGAAGATCCCGACGGTTGGCGGCGCCCTCCTGATCGGCAATCACGCCGGGGCAATCCCCTCCGACGCCCCGGCCATCATGCACGGCATCGAAAAGGACCTCCACCGTCCCGTCTACGGCCTGGCCGACTACTTCTTCCGAACCGTCCCCGTCGTGGGCACCATGTGGTCTCGCACCGGCGGCGTTCCCGGCCATCCCGACAATGCCTACCGGCTACTGCACGACCAGGGCCAGCTGGCCCTGGTCTTCCCCGAGGGAACCAAGGGGCCGTCGAAGACCTACACCGACCGTTACCGGTTGCGCCGGTTCGGGAGGGGTGGGTTCGTGGAGATCGCCATGCGGGCAGGCGTTCCCGTGATCCCCATCGCCGTGGTCGGCGCTGAGGAGTCGATGCCCATCCTGTTCCGCCTCCCGTCGGTGGCCAAAGCGCTCCGGCTGCCCTACTTCCCGGTCACTGCCAACCATCTGGTCTTCGGCCCCGTCCTGGGCACGGTGGCCTACTTCCCGTCCAAGATCAAGATCCGGGTGCTCGACCCCATCACCTTCGATGCGGAGCCCGATCAGCCGCGGTACTCCAAATCGACGGTGATGGACGAGGCGGAGCGGATCCGCTCGTTGCTCCAGGACACGCTGTACGACATGTTGCGGGCCCGGCGAAGCGTCTGGTTCGGCTGAGGTGGGTCGACGGGTACTGATCACCGGGCTGGACACGTTCTGGGGCGGCCGCATGGCCCAGACGCTCGAGGCCGATCCCGAGGTGGAGATGATCCTGGGCATGGGCACCAACGAGCCCAGGGTGCCCCTGGACCGAACCGAGTACGTCCGCTCCGACCAGGCCTACACCATCCTCCATCGCATCGTGCAGGCCACCCAGGTGGACACGGTGGTCCACACCTTCTTGGAGACCAATTCGGTCGGCACCTCGGGACGATCCCTCCACGAGATCAATGTCATCGGAACGTTGAACCTGCTGGCCGCAGCGGGCGCACCGGGCACACCGGTGCGCCATGTGGTGGTCAAATCCTCGAGCCTGGTATACGGCGCGTCGGAGAAGGACCCGGCCTGGTTCCGCGAGGACACCCCCCGCCAGGCCCCGGTACGCACCCGTGTGGAACGCTCGCTCCTCGAGGTCGAGGCCATGGTCCGCGATTTCGCCGCCGACAATCCCCAACTCATCGTCAGCGTCCTCCGCTTTGCCCACGTCCTGGGTACGGACATCACCACCCCCATCAGCTTCAACCTCCGCAAGCGCATCCTGCCTGCCATCCTCGGTTTCGATCCGCTGATCCAGTTCGTCGAGGAAGATGACGTCGTCCGGTCACTGGAGCACGTCACCCGGAACCGGATTCGCGGCGTCTTCAATGTGGCCGGAGCGGGAAAGCTGCCCTGGAGCGAGGTGGCCACCATCGGCGGTGCCCACCTCCTGCCCTTCCCACCGGTGAGCGCCCGTTCCTTCTCGGCCCCGCTGCGTCGTCTGGGGCTCGTGCAGTTCCCCACCGAGATGGAAGCGGTCATCCGCTTCGGACGGGGTGTCGACACCTCGCGCCTCATCGAGACCGGCTTCCGCTACCGGTACACCTCGGCCGGGGCGGTCGAGAGCTTCGCGCGGGCAAACAACCTACGCCGGACGGTGGGCTCCAGCGGAAACGAATATCGCTATGAGCGAGACGTGGAACAGTTCTTCCGTCACTCCCCCGCAGTGATCCGGGGAAGCGACGGCTGAACCATCCGAAAGCCTCCGCCTAAGAGAAACTGACAGTGCCCGAACCGGTGAGGGCGCCGTATGCGGCCACCGGGTTGGCACTGTTGCTCGTGTTGCACGAGCCGTTCTTCTTGGGCAGTATCAAGGCCAAGTTGGCGCTCAGGTCGACCGACCCGCTGATTCCTTTGTACGCGCCGGTTCCGCTGTCGCTCACGATCGTGACCGTGGCCGGCCCGACCGAGATCGACGCCGAACAGTTGGTCGAGTTGAAGTCGCTTGGCGCACCAGAACTGTTGAACGCCGCGTTGAGACTCGACGAGTCAACGGTGAACCCGCCTTTCTTCAACGTGATCTTGGTGAAGTTGCCGTTGCTATCGCTCTTGCCCGCCGAGTTGACGCTCACGGTCGTCCCGTAATCGCCGATTGCCCCCGTGAACACGACCGGGGTGGGCTTGTTCCCCGTATTGCTGGTATTGACCGGTGAAAATACTTTGATCGCGCCCCCCGACTGAGCGAAAGCGGCTGTCCCTCCGAACAGCATGCTCCCGATAAGCACGGCTGAGCCGAGCGCGGCTCCGATGATTCGTCTCATGTCTTCCCCCTCAGTCGTCGAGCGAAGGCTCCAGAATACCACTTTAAGTGTTCAATTGACCACAGAATTGTGAATCCGCCCTTGGGTCATCTGGGTCGGTTGGAGCGGGTCAGTTGGAGCGGGTCGGTCGGGGCGGGTCGGTTGGAGCGGGTCACCAGGGTCCCACGCCACCGACCTTGTCTGGGACGATGTGGATGACGTAGCCGGGCGGAGGGTTCTCCATATCCGGGAACCTGACGTCCGGGCCCATGTAGACCTGAGCCAAGCGCTGCAGGAGCTCAGGGGCTCCCCCTTCGGTGACGCGGGCCTGACCGGCGACCACCAGATAGTTGTCGAGGCTCCGCTCATCGTGACCGCCGGTCTCCATGGACATGACGACGCGCGGATCCCGCAGAATGTTGCGGACCTTCTTCCGCTTGGCCAGATGGCCGCTGACGATCTCATCTCCCTCGAGCCCGACCCAAATCAGCGTCACCTGGGGACTGCCGTCCTCGTTCACGGTGACCAGATGGGCGTGCCGCCCCGAGATGATGGCGGTGCGGGCCGTCTCGGGCAGGGAGACCGCCACGACTAGGCCCGCCGCAGCCAGGTGGTGAGGAGCTGAGCTCGGCGGGTGCTCCACTCCTCGGAGGTGATGGCGTACCGGATGTGATCCTCCCACCGGCCGTCGATCTCCAAGAACCGCTCGGCTACCCCTTCGTTGCGGAGGCCCAGCTTCTCGACCACCCGCCGGCTCGGGGCGTTGCGCGGGATGATCGAGATCTCCACCCGGTGCAGACCCAACGATTCGAACGCGAACCGCAGGACGACCACCACCGCCTCGGGCACTATGCCCTGGCCCGCAAAGCCCCGATCGATCCAGTATCCGATCGATGCGTTCTGGAAGGGGCCGCGCTGCACCGAGGACAGCGTCACCTCCCCACAGAATTGGTTGTCCACGAAAATGCCGAACCCGAACCCGCTGCCCAGCTGCCGCTCCCGCTCCCGCATCATGCAGCGGGTGATGAAACTCGACCGGTCCTCGGGCGCGGGTGGGGCGCCGCTGGGCCGAGGCTCCCACGGGATCAACCAGTCACGGCTGGCGTCCCGGACCCGGTACCAGCCGTCATAATCCGACTCGGACAGCGTCCGGAGCCGGACCCGCCACCCGGTCAGCTCGAGCGGCGTCGTCGTCGTCGAGCCGACGGCCGCGCTCATCGCCCTGGCTCCCCATGCCGGTACGCTAAGGGACCCGTTGCTCTCGGACCGGTCACGGTGAACAGTGCCACCCGCGCATCGTAGGCCGCTCGCGCTCATTGGGCACATGACCACCTACTGGTAACGTTCGGGCGTGGAGCAGGCAGACCGGCGTCTTCCCCGATCGGAGCCCCGACCTGCAGGAGCCGAGTCCGGGCGAACCGCCCTCCAACCACCCGAGCGGATCCTCTTTGCCGTGTCGGACCTGGCCCCCTTGCGGCCCGACGTGGCCGGCGATCTCCCCGTGTACCGGGCCTGGCGCCGCCAACGACAAGCGTGGCGCATGGCCCAGCCGGCCGCGCCTTCCCGGCCAGGCCCCGCAGTCGCCGTGCTCATGGTGATCGCCGATCCCGAGCCCCTCTGGCTGCGCCGGTCCCTGCAATCGGTGCTGGGGCAATCTCATCGCCACTGGCGCCTGTCGCTGGCTATGTGCGGTACCCCCTCCGACGTGGTTGCTTCTGTCCTCTCCGAGGAGCTGTCCGGACTGGACGCCGCCCGGGTCAGCCGGGTGACGACGGCGCCCGACACGCCGTACCCCGACGCCCTGGCCCTCGCCTTCGACGGCGCCGACGCGCCCTTCGTCCTCGTGGTCGGCCAACATGACGAGCTCGCACCCGACGCCATGGCCTTGCTCGGAGAAGCGGTCGCCGAAGCTCCACTGGCCTACGGCGACGAGGACCAGATCGACGGGGTGGAGACACCGTGGCGGCCTGCGCTCAAGCCGGACTGGTCGCCGGACCTGTTGCTCTCCACCGCGTACCTCGGGCGCCCCCTCCTGGCCGATACGCGGCTGGTGATCGAATCGGGCGGGATCAGGTCGGTGGCCGACGGGGACTGGGAGCACGATCTCATGCTGCGAATGACCGAGCACACCGGCCAGGTCACTCACGTGGCCGAGGTGCTCTACGGTCGGCGTTCGAGGTCCGACCTGGTCGGCGTGCCGTCCAACCTGGGTATGCCGTCGGCTTCGTCCGCCCCCGAAGCGGGGGCCGAGCCGGTTGGGCCAGGAGCGGTCGCCGGCGCCGCCATCCGTCGCGGTGAGGTCGGGACGGTCGAACCAGGACCGATGCCGGACACGTGGCACTTCCGCCGTACGCCGCCTGCGGGGACCTCCGTCAGCGCCATCGTGCCCTTCCGGGATGGTGCCGCCTTCCTTCGCACCTGCACCGATTCGGTGACCGCAAGCACCGGCGACGTCGATCTCCAGTTCGTCCTGGTGGACAACGGCTCCGTCGAGCCCGAGACGCTGAGCCTCCTCGAGCGCCTGGAGACCAGGCACGACGTGACCGTGGTGCGCGACGATCGCTCGTTCAACTGGGCCGCCCTCAACAATGCCGCCGTCGATGCCGCCCGGGGCGACGTGCTCCTGTTCCTCAACAACGACATAGAAGCCAGGCACCCGGGCTGGCTCGGTGTTCTCGCTGCCCAGGCCCTCCGGCCCGACGTTGCCGCGGTCGGTGCCCGACTCCTCTATCCCGGAGGCCGGGTGCAGCATGCCGGCGTTGTCATCGGGATCGGAGCGGCGGGCCACACGTTGGTCGGCCTACCTGCTGACCAGCCGGGCTACCTGGGCATGGCCGTATTGACCCGGGACTGCTCGGCCGTGACCGGCGCATGCATGGCCAGCCGCCGGGACCTGTTCGAGGAGCTGGGGGGCTTCGACGAAGAGCTGGGCATTGATACCAACGACATCGACTTCTGCCTGCGGGCTCGGGAGCGAGGGTACCGGGTCCTCTACGAGCCGCAGGCCGAGTTGATCCACTACGAGTCGCCCAGCAGAGGAAAGACGGGGACGGTGCCCGACATCCGCCGCTTCATGCTCCGTTGGAATGAGCAGATCGAAACCGGTGATCCCTTTCTCAACCCCCATCTCACCCGACTGGACGGGTCGTGCGCCCTCCGACGACCCGAGGAAGAGGAGCAGCTGCACCAGTGGCGACAGACCCTGCAGAGCGCATGAACCAACCCGGTCAGGACACTGGCGGTGACCCGCCTTCGCCACCGCGGCTGCTTGAGCGCGCCCCCCGGGAGCACCAGACCATGTCCTCGATGCGAGAGAGCACCGACCTGGCCGCGCTGCACCGTCTCTGGGCGGAGGTCCACACGGCCGCGACCGACGATGCCGCCGGTCTGCCGTCGGGCACGGGTCTCCGAGGCAAGGTGGTCAGGCAGATCGGTTCGGTCGCAGCCGACGTTTCTGAGCCAAGCCTGCGGGCCGACCGAGCGCTGATCGGCGCCCTGATCCGCACCAACGACGCCCTGGCCATCCGGTGCGACGAGCTGGCGGCGAGAGTGGTGGAGCTCGAGGACCTCCTGCGGGAATTGGTGTCGGTGGTCGGCGACGATCTGGTCCAGGTACGGGCCTCGCTCCAGAGCACCACGCCCTCGACCACGCCGTCGCCCACGGATGGCTGACCTCTTGGCCGACGGTCCGGTGCTCGTGCTCAGCTCGACGTGGGACGGAGCAGAGACCGAGCGGTCGTTCGTGATGCGCAGCCTGGCCGGTGCCATCTCCGGCCGGCGACCCGTGGTCGTCCTCGCTCCCGGACCACTCCGCTCGCCTCGGGCCGACGGCCTTTTCGACGTCCACCAGCTCGGCACGGCGTCTCCCGACGACCGCAGCGCTACGGCGTCGGTCGACGGCATCGGCACAGGATCGCCCGATGACCGCACCTGGCCGCTCCCAGGTGATGCCCGATGGCCGGCCGTGGATCCACCTGCCATGGCGCTGGTCCACGTCGACGATGCCGGCGCCATGGCCCTGGCCCGGGAGTTCGCACCCAGCGCTCCCTTGGTGGCGCTGGCCGGGTCGGCCCGTCCGGTTTCGCAGGCTGACGCCCTGATCACCGTCACCCCCGATCGCCGTGACGCTGTGGCCGCTGCCAATCCGGAGGTGGCCTCCGAGGTCTATGACACCGGCCTCCACGTCCCGGTCAACCCGTTCGTCACCAAGCGCCCGCATTCGGGCATCGGCTTCGTCGACTACCTCCTGGCGCTCTCCGATCGGGTGGGTGGCCCTAGTAACGACGGCTCCGACCCGACGCCATGGGTGGCCTGGCTGGCGGCCCGTTTCCCTCGGCAGCACACCATGGTCATAGAGGACGGCGTGGCCACCGTCTGGCAATGGCGATCGCGTCGAGGGGCGATCGATGTGGAGACCCGCACCGACCTCTGGCGCCTGTTTGCCCACGCCCGGGGGGTCATCGATCTCCGGCCGGGCCCATTGGTCGCCCGGGAATGCGTCGAAGCCCAACTGGTGGGAACGCCAATCGTCGCCCCGACCGGATCGATCGGAGCCGAGCACGCCGCCTTCGGTGGTGGCCTTTGCTTCTCGAACGTGGACGAGCTGTTGCGTGCAGTCGACTCACTCGAGGACCGAGGGGTGCGAGACCAGCTCGGTAAACAGGGCCGGGCGATGGCCGAGGATCGGTACGGCCATCCTGACCGGCTGGTGGACCGCATGGCCCACATCGTGGCCTCCGTCGAAAAGGCTGGGCCGCGCCGGAGCCGGTAGGGGTCCGGGCTCCAGTTGGTAGGTGCGCGCCACCGCACCTCAGAGTTGTGAGGCAACCAGACCGTCGAGGATGTCGGACTCGGACACCAGGCACCGGTCGAAACCAAAGCGGGACATAACCGCGTCCAGTACCAGGGCGCCGCCGACGATCACATCGGCCCGGCCCGGTTCCATGCCTGGGCGGGCGAGGCGCGCATCGGTATTCTCGCCGGCCAGCCGACGGAACCACTCCCGGGCCTGAGCCGCGGTCAGCACCGAGTGATGAATGCGGTCGCGGTCGTACTCGGCCACCCCCTGCTGCAAGGCCGAGATGGTGGAAACGGTGCCGGCCAGGCCGACCAGCCGCTTGGCCTGGGCGAAGCGGGGGTGGGCTGCGGCGGCGCCGTCAAGGGACTCGACGACGAAGCCCTGGGCGGCAGCGAGCTCGTCCGCCGTCGGAGGATCGTGGTGCAAGAAGCGCTCCAGGATGCGAACGCATCCCAGCTGCAACGACACCGCGTCGATCGCCGGATCGTCGGGGTCAGACCCCACCACCAGTTCAGTTGAGCCGCCGCCAATGTCGAGGATGAGGAAGGGTCCCTCGGCCTCATCGAGGTCGGCCACTGCCCCGGCCAGCGAGAGCCGCCCTTCCTCGATCCCGGTCAACAGTTCGGGGGTCGCACCCGATGCCTCGGCCGCGGCGGTGAGGAACTCGGCGCCGTTGGCTGCGTCGCGGACCGCCGACGTGGCCACCAGGCGCACCGACACCACCCCCAATCGATCGAGGACACCCCGGTATTCACGCACGACGGCGATGCACCGATCGATGGCTTCGCTCGAGAGCTGCCCGGTGGCATCCACTCCCTCGCCCAACCGGGTGATCCGCATGAGGCGCTCCAGGGGACGACCGGACGCGTCGGCCACCAAGAGCCTTGTGGAGTTCGTCCCGCAATCGATCGCCGCCACCGGTCCGTTTGAGCTCATCCGGTCTTTGCTATCACGCCTGCTCTGGTGGAGGAAGTTTGTGGCCGAGCATCGTCGGTACAGGATACGAGTCGGCTACAGCGAGCCGGGGCGCCCGATCATTCCTCTGCGAGCAACTGTTCGTTGAGCGCCTGTGCTTCGATGTCCAGCCGACGGACCAGCCCGGGCACGATCCGTCGATCGGCCATGTGACCAATACCCGGCACGGCCACAACCAGTTCGCCATCGATGGTCCGAATGACGCCCGCTCCGTCCGGGGTGAGCACGAAGTCGGCCGCTCCGTGGAGTTGGCGCGGGTTCTTCTCGGCCTCGAAGCCGAGTGCACCCGATCCCGCCGAACGGTCGACCCGTACCTCTTGGATCCACGCCAAGCGGC
>DASXMT010000426.1:0-3743 GCA_036495505.1 Acidimicrobiales bacterium
CACGCGCTCCGCGAGGACGACCGTCACCCGGTCCCCGGGTTGTTTGGCGATGGCCTTCTGCAGATCCGCCTTGATGGGCAGCTTGTGGCGGCCGTCGCCGAGCGCCATGAAGGAGCTCTGGAAGGGGTTGCCGTCCACCCGGCCCCGTACCTTGACCAGTCCTCTGGTGCCGAAGTACTCGGCCGATCCGGGCATCACCACGTACGTCCAGCCCCGTTCGGCGGGGCTCTTCTGCAAGGTGGCCGTAAACCGCTTGTTCAGCTTCATTCCCTCTCCTCCCTTCCCAAACTACGCCGAACCACTGGCCATTGACGCTCGAACTTGGCTGGGTCCTGGAGAGTTGGGCACGCGAAGCGGCCTGACTGCGCAGCTAGAGAGGACATGTGCCACAACCCGTATCCACCATCCGAAAACCTGACTGGGGCACCATCTGGACACCACATGACGTCATGGAAGGAACCGAGATGGTCGCCTATCAGCCCGAGGCGTGGCACGACTTCTTCACCGCGACAACGGCGGCGGCCGCCGCAGTCACCGGCCTCCTGTTCGTCGCCCTCTCGATAAACCTGGCCGCCATCCTCAAAGAACCGCGCCTGCCGGGGAGAGCGGCCGGCACCCTCGTGACCCTCGTGAGCATGGTCCTCGTCTCCGTTTTCGCGCTGGCACCGGGTCAGAGCCTCCGAGTCCTCGGAATCGAGGTGGCGGTGATCGGATCGATCGCCGCCACACAAGCGCTCGTTGTCTCCATCCGCATGCCCACCTCCGACTACCCGGTGCGATGGCTGATCGGACACCTTTCACTCCTCTTGTTGCCTGCCCTTGGCTTCCTCGGTGGTGGAGTGAGCCTGGCGATCGGAGCGGGTGGAGGGTTCTATTGGCTCCTGGGTGCTGTCGCGGTCGGGTTCGCAACCGCCTCCATCAACGCCTGGGTCCTGCTGGTCGAGATCCTTCGGTAATAACCCGGGGCTGGCCAATGGGTGCCTCGCCACTCGCTCGCCCCGTCACGGGAAGATGGCGCCCGTCGGCGAGTAGACAAAATTGCACTGGTCGGCCGACTGGACGTAGTGGAGATAGGCCGAGCAGCTGCCCAGCGACACCACGTAGCCCCGCGAGGTATTGCCCATGGTGGCGGACATCGCCGATGGGACGGTGGACGGGTCCTGGGCCGCCGTCCCGTCCTGGGGAACAGAGGTCGGGTTCAACGTCGCCACCCCGGTCTGGGCGCTGCCCGCGAACGTGAACACCGTCGAGGTCTGCCCATCCTGGTAGGCGAAGGCGACCGATCCGGTGAGGCTCCCGTCGGTGCCCGTGGTCAGCGACAGGAAGTAGTGAGGAACGTCACCGGCGACGTCGCTGACGTAGACGCCGTTGGGGACGGTGGGCGGCGGCACCGTCGTCGGGGGAGCGGCGGTCGCTGGAGCAACCTGGGCTGCGGGCGGCGATACGACCGGCGGCGAGGTCGTCGCCGGGGCCGGCGGAGCGGTGGTCGTCGTCGTCGTCGTGGTGGTGGTGGTGGTCGGCGTCGTGGTGGTGGTAGGCGTCGGGTACGACCCGGTGTGCCCGGATGCAGAGAGGGGCCGTGAGGGCGACGGGACGATGAAGGCCAAGATGAGGCCGACGGCCAGGCCCGCGGTCAGGAGGAGGGCGACGATGGCCATGAGCAGCCGGTCGGCAATGGGGCGCTTGGCCGCAGGCTCGTCCTCTTCGGCCATGGCCGCGGCGGCGATGTCCGCCGGTGTCCCGACCCGGTCCAGGATGGCCTGGAGCTCGGGCTCGGAACGGGGCGACCACTCGGCTCTGGCATCGTCGACGTGCTGTCGGATCTCGGCTACCAGGTGCTGGCGCCGTGACTTGGGCAGTCCGGCGAGGGCCGCATCCAGATCGGAAAAATAGGTCCGGAGGAGCCGGTCCATGGCAGACGGCGAGCCAGAACTCATACCACTCCTCCCACCTCGAGCATCCGGTCGACGGCGGACCGGAACCGGATCCACTGGTCCACGAACGACTTGAGCGCCTTGTCCCCCGCGGGGGTGATGGCGTAGTAGCGCCGGGGCGGTCCCTGGTTCGACTCCTGCCAGTTGGTCTCGACCAGCCCCTCCCGGCGCAGCCTGGTGAGAAGGGGATAGACGGTCCCTTCGCTGGTGACCAGGCCATCGGCCGCAGACAGCTCGCGAACCAGTTCGAACCCGTAGCGCTCGCTCTCCCGCAGGAGGGCGAGGACGCAGTACTCGATGGCGCCGCGGCGCATCTGGGTCAGCTGGGAATCTTCAGGTACCATGCGACGCATAGTACCAAGCCGCACCAGTATGCGCAGCCGAAAGATCAGCGGCGTCCGCCGCCACTGATAGGCCACCGATTGCCGGAGCGCCGGCGCCCCGGTCCGAGCAGTAGGGTTGGTCGGAATTCCCAGGTCGGACGTCCGGCGGTGGCGGAGCTGCCGCGACGGCACGTGCACAGAAGGATGACCTCCACATGAGCCGGCGTCGACACCATGGTCAGGGTTCGAGGCGAGCGCCCCGGGTCGACCGTGACGGTGAGCTGTACGCCGGACCGACCGGCCTCACCTATGTGTGGATCGGCCTCATCGTCCTGTTGCTGTTCGAGACGGCCAACGAGCTGTTCGGGATCGGCGGTCCGTCCTCGCTCTACGAGATCTGGTTCCACGACGTCGTGCTGGCCGCCGCCGCCGTCCTCATCCTGATGCGTGCCGCCTACGAGCCGACGGCTCGACGGGCATGGCTGGCAATCGGGTTGGCCACGGCCTCGTGGAGCGTGGGCACCATCGCCTGGAGCATCGCCTACGGCGGGCAGTCCCACGTGCCCTATCCCACGTTCGCCGACGTCTTGTGGCTGGCGTGGTACCCGCTCATGGCCTGGGGCATCATCAGCTTGATCAAGGTCCGGATCCCCCATTTCGAATTGCACCGTTGGATGGACGGGCTGGCCGTCACCCTGGTGGTGCTGGCCGCAGGGTTCGCCCTGGTCATCGAGCCCCTGGCCGACAAGGCCACCGGTGGTTGGCTGTCCACCATCGTCGACTTCAGCTACCCGGTCCTCGACATCCTGCTCATGGGGACGATCGTGGGTGTCTACGGCCTGCTGTCCTGGCGGCCGGACCCTGTGTGGATTCTCCTCGGTGCAGGCATCCTGATGACGACGATCGCCGACGCCACCTTCTCCATCCAGCAGGCGCGCGGTGTGGCCAACGAGGGTCGCTACGACTTCGTCTGGACGTTGGGTGCACTGGTGATCGCCTTTGCCGCATGGGTCCGGGCCCCGGGCAACCGAGAGGACGCGGCCCGCCCCACCGGCCTGCGGGCGGTGGCTCTCCCGCTGATCGCCCAGACCCTGGCGGCCGGCGTCCAGATCTACGCCCTGTTCGAGCCGGTGGGCAAGAGCGAGCGCATCGGCACCGTGGCCGTCCTGGTGGTGTCGTCGGTGCAGATCTACATCACCGGGCCGCGCGCCCAGGCCTCCCCGGTGCCCGAGCCCAGCCCGGAGGAAACGACGGCGGGTCCTGAGCCGGCTCCCGCCGACCAGGCGTTGATGCCACCGTAAGCGGCTATACGATTACGGAACGTGAACTACGGGTAGTGTCGTCACCCCTATGGCACACCCCTCGCCCAACGTCCTGCTCATCATGACCGACGAGGAGCGCTACCCACCGCCTTATGAGGACGCAGCGACGCGACGCTTCCGCGCCGAGCAGTTGCCGGCCCGCGAGCGCCTCCGGTCCCGGAGCG
>DASXMT010000427.1:0-2316 GCA_036495505.1 Acidimicrobiales bacterium
TCTCCAGATCCATCCACACGAGCACGATGGTGGACGCTATCGGGTGTATTCCCCTACTCCAAGTGGCTTCCTCCTACCCGGTGGCCGTGACCCGGTCCGGCCGGGGCCTTGGGACGCACCCTGGCTGTCGCAGTAGCGTCCATGGGAAGCAATGCGGGAGGAGAGGCACGTGTCGTGGCAGATGGACGTGGTTGAGCCGATCGAGAGCCCCTGGGGGGCGGTGCCGCTGCCGGTGATCCGGCTCGATGCGGATCTCCCGCTGCCGGCCTACGCCAAGCCAGGCGATGCCGGGGCGGACCTGGTGGCCCGGACCGGGGTGACCCTTTCGCCGGGTGGGGGAAGAGCGGTGGTGCCCACCGGCATGGCCCTGGCCATCCCGGTCGGCTACGCCGGATTCGTGCAGCCCCGGAGCGGCCTGGCCATGCGCCACGGGGTGACGTGTCTCAACACGCCAGGACTCATCGATTGTGGGTACAGAGACGAACTGGCCGTCCTGCTGGTGAACACTGATCCCGAGACTCCCTACGAGGTGCAGCGGGGGGACCGCATCGCCCAGTTGGTGATCCAGCGGGTGGACACGGCCGAGTTCTTCGAGGTGGCCGAACTGCCCCCGAGTGAGCGCGGGCTCGGCGGTTTCGGGTCAACGGGTCGCTAGGCGATCAAGGGTGGCCATGCGGCGGATGCAGGGCCTCGACGGAGCATTCCTGTCGCTCGAGTCGCCGACCACGCACCTGCACATCGCCGGGGTGCTGCTGTTCGACGCCACCGGTGCTCCGGCCGGCGTGAGCTTCCGACGGATCCGGGAGGCGATCGCCGAGCGGGTGCACTTGGTCGCGCCGTTCCGCCAGCGACTGTGCACGGTCCCCTTCGGGCTCCAGCATCCCTCGTTGGTCGATGACCCTGACTTCGATCTCGACTACCACGTCCGCCGGGTGAGCGTGCCCCATCCGGGCGGCCCCAACGAGCTGGCCGCGGTGGTGGGGGACCTCGTGGGCCGACCCCTCGACCGCCAACGACCCCTGTGGGAGTTCACGGTGGTGGAAGGGCTGGAGCACGAACACGTGGCCATGGTGACCAAGGTCCACCACGCCATCATCGATGGTGTCTCGGGTGCAGAGATCCTGGCCAACTTCTTCGACCTCTCCGAGGTGGGGAGACCGATTGCTGCGCCGGACGCCTGGGCGCCCGATCCCGTGCCGGGGGAGATCGAGCAGATCAGAAGCGTCGTCGGTGGGCTGGCCAACCAGGGCGAGATGGCCGCCCAGACTGTAGGTCGGACGGTGCAGTCGATGCGCAGGTTGGCCAGGCGGAACCGATCGATCCCGGCCACCTTGCCGCCATCCCCGTTCGACGCACCCCGGACGTCGATCAACCGGGCCATCTCGCCGCACCGCCGGGTGGCCTTCACCGAAGTGCCGTTGGCCGAAGTGAAGCGGGTGAGCGATGTGTTGGGGGGCACGGTCAACGACGTGGTGCTGGCCATGGTGGCGGGCACGCTCCGCGACTTCTTCGATGGTCGAGACGAGGAGTTGAGCTCGTCACTGGTGGCCATGGTGCCGGTGTCGGTCCGCGCCGACAAGGACCGAGAAGCGCTGGGCAATCAGGTCTCGGCCATGCTGGTCTCGCTGGCGACGAGCGTCGAGAACCCAGCCGCCCGCCTCCGGCTCATCAGTGACGGAGCGGCACACGCCAAGGAGCAACACGACGTCGTCGGCGCCGAGATCTTCGCCGGCTGGGCCCAGTCGTTGGCGCCGGCCATTGCCACCCGGGCATCGAGGCTGCTGAGCAATCTCCGGGCGTTCGATCACCTGCCGCCGATGTTCAACACGATCGTGTCGAACATCCCTGGCCCGGACTTCCCCCTCTATCTGGCCGGGAGCCGTCTGGTGGCCATGTACCCTTTGGGTCCGGTGATCGAAGGGGTGGGGGTGAACGTCACCGTGTTCTCCTATGCGGGAGCCATGTCCTTCGGGATCAACGCGTGTTGGGACCTGGTACCCGACGTGGATGTACTGGCCAGGGGCATCCGGGACGCGCTCGATGCACTGTTGAAAGAGGCTGACCGACGTGACCGGCCGGTGCCGTGGTGGCACGAGGATGAGTCGCGTTAGCGGGGCTTCCGGGCCGGAACCAGGGTGGGGAGGGCCTGACTGCTACAGTGTTCTCCTTACGCGGACGTGGCTCAGCTGGTAGAGCACAACCTTGCCAAGGTTGGGGTCGCGGGTTCGAATCCCGTCGTCCGCTCCACGCGCGGTTTACCCCTTGAGGACAAGGGGTCAAGGTCAAATGTGATGTCGCGAGACATCAGAGAGGCGG
>DASXMT010000428.1:0-7167 GCA_036495505.1 Acidimicrobiales bacterium
GCAACGAACACTGCAGAGCGTAATAGGAGGGCCGCGTCGAGCGGGCATGCCCGCGGGTCGGACGCGGACAGCCTCGGTCTGTTCCTGCGCGATCTGGACCACCATCCGCTACCCGATCATGAAGCCCAGACGGCCCTGGCCCAGCGGGTGGCAGCCGGTGACCAGGAGGCCAGGCGGGAGATGATCGCGGCCAACCTTCGCCTGGTCGTCCACTGGGCCCGGCGCTACCAGGATCGGGGGGTAGACCTCCCCGACCTCATCCAAGAGGGCACCTTCGGGCTCATGCGGGCGGTCGACAAGTTCGACTACGAGCGTGGCTTCCGGTTCTCGACCTACGCCACGTGGTGGATCCGCCAGGCCCTGCAGCGGGCCGTCCAGCAGCATGGTCGGACCATCCGGCTGCCGATGGAAGTGGCAGAACGGAATCAGCAGGTCGACGCGGCCAACTGGGAGCTCACCCATCTCCTCCAACGCGCCCCGACGGCCGAAGAGCTCGACGAGGCCACCGGTCTGACCGCCGAGGCTAGGGGAAACCTGTCGGGACTGGCTCGCGTGGTAGCCAGCCTGGACCAGCCGGCGACGACCGACTCCTCGGCCACCCTCGGCGACCTGGTATCCGCCGACTCGAACGACTTCGAGAACGAGGTGGCCACCGACATGACGCTCGATCTGGTCCGCAAGGCCGTCGAGCGGCTGACGGAGCTGCAGCGGGCGGTCATCGTCAATCGCTTCGGTTTCGGCGGATCGGATCCGGCGTCGCTGCAGACCACCGCCGAGCGCCTGGGCGTGGGCGTGCGCAAGGTGCGCCAAGCCGAGGCCGAGGCCCTGGAGGCCCTGGGTGGCAGTGAAGCCCTGGAGGCGGTGTACGAAGCCGCGTGACCCGGGCTGAGCGGCCCGGACTCAGTCCCCCAGCGCGGCGAGCACCGACTGCAGCTCGGGCGGGAGCCCTGATTCCCACGAAACGTGCTCGCCGGTAGCCGGATGCACGAAGCCGAGCGACCGGGCATGGAGAAACGGGCGACGGAGCTGGATGCCGGGCAAAGATCGACGCGGTCCGTAGAGGTCGTCGGCCACCACCGGGTGACCGATGGCGGAAAGGTGGACCCGGATCTGATGGGTGCGGCCCGTCTCCAGGGTTGCCTTTACCAGGGTCATCGGGATGGGATGGCCGAAACGGGCCTCGACCTCGTACCTGGTCCTCGACGGCTTGCCCCGCTGGGTGACGGCCATGCGGGTGGGCGAGGTCTCCGACCGACCGATCGGGGCGTCGACGATCCCGGTGGGGGACTCCACGGTGCCGTGGACCAGGGACAGGTACTGGCGCTCCACCGCGCGGTCGGTGAGCTGATCCACCAGTGACACGGTGGCCGATCGGGTCCTGGCCACCACCAGCAGTCCGGACGTGCCCCGATCGAGCCGGTGAACGATCCCCGGCCGGTCGGTGTCGTTTGCTCGGAACCCCGCTTCGTCGTCGGATACGGCCAGCCCGGTCGGCTCGACCAGCGAGGCCAGATCGGGGAAACGGGCCAAGAGGCCGTTCACCAGGGTCCCGGATGGGTTTCCCGCGCCCGGGTGCACCACCAGACCGGCCGGTTTGTCCACCACGATGATCTGATCGTCGGCATAGACCACCTCGAACTCCACCGAGGAGTCGGCCTCAGGGAGCTGGGGGGCCGCTTCGGGTTCGAGCTCCATCGAGAGCTGTTGCCCGGCGTGCAGGACCCGGCTCCGCACGCGCACCGGTTCGTCGTCCACCAGCACCCGGCCGTCGGCGATGAGCTGTTCCACGGTCGAGCGGGACACGTCGGCCAGCAGGGCCACCACCCGATCTACCCGGACGCCCTCGAGTGAGGCGGGTACCTCGACGGACAAGCTGGTCATGACGATCGCCCCCCTCGCAACAGCGACACGACCAACAGCACACAGCCCACCACGATGCAGGAGTCGGCCACGTTGAAGGTCGGCCAGAAATGGAGGGCGATGAAATCGATGACCGCACCGTTCCCCCCTCGGAACAACCGATCGGCCAGGTTGCCCAGCGCGCCACCGAGAATGAGCCCGAATACGACCGCCCGCCCCGAGGTCGGGGCCCGTCCGGCCATGACCAACAGGACGCCGACGAGGATCACGGCCACGATGACCAGGACGACGGCCTCGCCCTGGAAGAGGCTGAAGGCTGAACCGGTATTGCGCTGGAGCTCCAAGTCGATCGGGCCCACGACGTGGATGGGGCCATGGGACAGGCGGGACACCGCCCAGGACTTGCTCAGCTGGTCGACCAGTACCACGACCGCAGCCACCGCCGAGGCAACGGCCAGACGGGGCCAGCTCCCCCAGCGGGACACCGGGCGGCCGGCTTCGGATCCGACCCGATCGGTCAGCGACGCGACAGTCCCCCGCTCTTGCACGCCACACAGAGGCGGGCAAACGGCAGTGCCCGAAGTCGGGCCTTGGGGATGGGATCGTGGCAGCGCTCGCAGGCGCCATAGGTCTTGCGAACGATCTTCCGTTGAGCGTCGTCGATCTCCTCCACAGCCAGGAGGGCCTGAGCGGAAAGCGCGAGATCCCGTTCCCGATCGACGGTGACCGTGCCGCCCTCACCCGACTCCTCGTCGAATTGGACGTCACCCGGCTCGCGCTCTTGGGCCAGCGAGTCGGCCTCGGCTTGCAGGTCCTCCGCCTGACCCTGATAGATGCCTCGCTCTTCGAGGAGGAGGGCAGCCTGTTCCTCGAGGAACTTGGGCTCTTTGGCGTACGGTCCGACCGTGGGGCCCTTCTTCGGCGCCGGGGCGGTGGTGGTCGAGTTCGACTTGGGCGTAGCGTTCACAGTTGCAGCTTTCTTCGCCGGAGCGACCTTCTTCGTGGACGGAGCATGCGGCTTGGCGTGCTCGACCGCTTTGGCCGGCGCACCGTTTTTGGTGGCCTTGACCACCTTCTTGGCCGGAACACCGGCCGATTTGGCGGAGGAGGACTTCGCTGCCTTGGGGGCCGACTGGGTCGCTTTGGCGCTGATGGGTCGAGAACCAGCCTTGGCCGTACTGGTCGCCTTGGCCGTGTTCGCGGCCTTGGCTGAGCTCCTGGCTGGTGCCGCCTTCTTTACTGCCGTCACGTCAACCTCCTCCCAAGGAGTCGTCGATCTGGCGCTGCCGGAGCGCTGAGAACGGTCTTCCCTGACTAGTGGTGAGCGGGCGACGATACCGTGCCTACTGCCTTCCGGCAATCAGGCTGGATACGGCGCCCACCGAGGGGGTCACGATACAGGGGGAACGGCTCCGACCGGGTTGGTCGGTGAGGCAGCTCAGAACTGGGGAGGCTGGGTGGTCCCACCGCCGAGGGTCTGGACCGTCGTTTCGCTGTTCCGGACCGAGTTCACCTGGCCCGACACCGGACCTCCCCCGGACCGTCCCGACTGGTCGACGGGCTGCACCGGGCGAACGGCTGAGGCCCGTTCCGGCCCCGGAGCGCCGCCGGAGCCCTCCGACGGTCGGGCGCCCAGCGAGGAGGCCGGTTGCACGTTGTCATCCACCCACTTGATGATCTCCGACAGTGCGGACCGCAACCGGGTCCGCTCGCCGTCGAGATGGCGGGCCATCTTCTCGACATCGCCGGAGAGCTGCGTCCTGGCTGCTTCCAGGCGGGCGACCTCTTCTCGAAGCTTGCGCTCTGCCTCCGAGGCGATATGGGCCGCCCTGGACTCGGCTTGGGAGACGAGGACGCGAGACTGCTCTTCTGCATCCGACAAGGTCTTGGACGCCCGCGCTTCCGAGTCGGCCCTGGTCTGGTCGACGAACTGCTGAGCCAGCACCAGGGTCCGTTGTAACGTCTCATCGGCGATGACCGGAGCCTCGGGGGCAGCGGGGGCTTGCGGTTCGGGCTGTCGCTCCAGGGCCGTCTCCAGCTGGGCGATGCGCTCGCCGGCCTGGCGGAGGCGCTCGTTGGCCTGACGGAACTGCTCTTGCAGTCCCTCGGCCTCGACGGCGGCCTTCTCGAGATATTCATCGACGTCGTCCCGGTGATACCCCTTGAGGGTTTCCCGAAATTCAACGGTCCGAAGCGAATCAAGTGCAGACTGGGATGCATCCATGTCGTGCATGGTATCGAAACGCCAGGATCCATTTGCGGATCCTGGCGTTTGGCCCCGCGACGAGGCGCTTCGGGGGCCCAGGTCCGAGGTCGGGACCAGGATTGGGCCGCCGCCGGCGGGAGGGATCAGCCCAGGACCAGGGGGATCAGAATCAGTTCGATGACCAAGATGACGATCATGATCGAAAAATCGAACCCCACCCCTCCGACCCGGGCCGTGGGCAGGATCCGGCGGATCGGGGCCAGGACCGGCTCGGTGATGGCCGCCAGGACCTGCTGGATCTTCCGGATGGGTGAGTCGTACGCCGGTCGGACCCAGCTCAAGAGGGCGGCGGCGATCAGCACGATGACATACGCCTGCAGGATGAAGCCGATGATGCGGGCGATACTCATGTCAGCAACCTCTTACGTTGGAGCAGGCCCGGGCCCGGCGTGGCCAGGACTACGGGTTGACCAGACCGCGCTCTTGAAGGCGCTGGCGCTCTTCGTCGGAGACCTTCACGTTAGACGGTGTCAGCAAAAACACCTCGTCGGCCACCCGCTCCATGCCACCTGACAGCGCGTAGGTCACGCCACTGCAGAAGTCGATCATCCGGCGCTGGAGGTCCCGGTCAGCGTTCTGGAGGTTCACGATGACCGGTTGGTTGCCCATGAGACGATTGGCGATCTCCTGGGCGTCGCTGAACCGAACCGGAGCCACGATGTGCACCCTGGCACTCGAGGGCTCGGGGGCGAGGGGTCGGACCGACGACGGGCGAGGACTGACCGATTGGGCCACGGGCACAGGGCCCGGGCCCGACGATGGGGGGTTCTCGTCCCGGTTCAGCGTCCGGATGCGGCTGGGTGGTCCCGGAGGAGCCAGGTTGTCGGGCTCCTCGGTCGTCACCACCCGCTGGCTCACGCGCGAGACCGCACCCGGCCCGCGTGAGTCGTAATCGTCGTAATCGTCGTACTCGTCGTCAACCAACCCGAGATACGCCATTGTTCTTTTCATGAACGAAGCTGCCATCGTGCCTCCCGCCGACAGCGTAGTGCGTCCCCCCCGGCCTGCGGGGATACCCACGGCCAACTGACATCGGTGGCCGCGCACCACACCGGTTGTCCGTCAGCACGGCTCGTGAGCACGGTTCGAGGGCCCGGTATCGGGTGCTGCAGCCGGTCGCCGAGTTGGGGGCGCGGCCATACGTCGAGGCAGCCGAGGCTGGTCACGCCCGATCACGCGGGGGGCGTTCACCGAAGAGTGCTCGGCCCAGCCGGACCATCGTCGACCCCTCGGCTACGGCGACGTCCATGTCATCGGTCATGCCCATCGAGCATTCGGGCAGGCCCAGGTCGGTGGCCAGCTCCCGGACCAGTGCGAACGCCGGGCGCGATGCCTCGGGCGGCCCCTGTGGGCCGATGGTCATGAGGCCGGACACCTCCAACTGCTCGTCCCGTAGGGAGGCGACGAGATCGGCCACCTCCCCCGGACGGCAACCGTTTCGTCCCTGACCGCCGACCACGTCCACCTGGACCAGGATCGATGCCCAGGGGCGACGGCGGGCGATGGCCCGCCCCTCCTCGATTCGAGAGACGCTCTGCCAGCAATCGACCAACGGGGCCAGACGCGCCACCTTGTTGCGCTGCACAGCGCCGAGAAAATGCCAGCGCGGTGCGGGACCAGAACCCGGTCCCGCACCGGCTGCGGCCAGCACCTCGGCCTTTCCCACCAGCTCGTCGGCATAGTTCTCACCGATATCGGTCACGCCCGCAGACAAGGCGGCGCGCACGGCATCGGGGCCAAAGCCCTTGGTCACCGCGACCAGCCGGACGCGCAACGGGTCCCGGGCGACGGCATGAATCCTGGACCGGGCCTCGGCCACCCGCTCGGCCACCGCGGCGGCGTCATCTGCTCCGGTCATGGGCCATCGCGCCAGACGACGAGGGCTTGGCGACCGGTGTCCCCTCGGGCTCGGTGGGAGAAATAGCGCCGGTCGCAGGCCGTGCAGCGATCGACGCCGGGAACGTCGGCCACGTCGGCTCGGACGAAGGCCGCCCGTACCGCCGCCGGAAGATCGAGAGCGGGACCACCGGCACTGGTGACCCCCCGTACCTGGTCCCCGTAGCGATCGGACAGCGAGCCCAGTTCGGGCTCGGAGAACGCGTAGCACTCGGCGTGGATACACGGTCCGAGCGAGCCCTTCACCACCGTGGCCCCCTCGGCCCGCATGGCCGCCGCGGCCGATTCGATCACCCCTGCGGCCAACCCCCGCCATCCGGCATGCACGGCGGCGTAGACCCCCTCGGGGCTGCCCAGGGCGATCGAGGCGCAGTCTGCGGTGAGGACGACCAGGCAGGCCGCGGGGTCGGCGGACACCAGGCCATCGCCGTCCGGCGGGGCCTCGGTGGGCTCTCCGGCCGCCAGGTGGACGATCGACCCGTGCACTTGACGGAGCTGATAATACGGGCGCGCACCGGAGGGCCCTCCGGGCACATCCGACCCCGCACCCTTCGATCGGGCCCCTCGGAGGTCCCCCTGGGCACGATCCGTCCAGAGAGCCCGGACGCCACCGACAACGGCTACCGGCGGTGTGGGCCGGCTCAGCGCAGGAAGGAGGGGACGTCGAACTCGTCGTCCCCCAAGTCGAGGTCCTCGTCCGCCGGCGTGGCGAAGATGTCCTCGTGGGCCGCCTCGAGTCCCAGGACCCGACTGCGACCCCCCTCCTCGCCATGAGCAGGGTCGGCCTGGGCGACGCCGCCCCTGGTGCCGGCCTCCCACCGCTCGAACCCGGCGGCGATCACGGTCACGCGGACCTCGTCGGCCATGGCCTCGTCGATCACGCTCCCGAAGATGATGTTGGCATCGGGGTGAGCGACGCCGTGGATGATCTCGGCGGCCTCGTTGACCTCGAAGAGGCCGAGTTCCGGTCCCCCGGCGATGTTCAACAAGATGCCCCGTGCGCCCTCGATGGATGCCTCCAACAGGGGGCTGGTGATGGCGGCGCGGGCCGCGTTCACCGCTCGACCCTCACCGGTGGAGGAGCCGATGCCCATGATGGCAGTGCCGGCATTGCTCATGATCATCTTGACGTCGGCAAAGTCGGT
>DASXMT010000429.1:0-9073 GCA_036495505.1 Acidimicrobiales bacterium
CAGATCACCGGCAAGGACAACCGGGCGAACATGCTGATTCCGTTGGCCCACGGCGAGCCGATCCGGTTCGGGGCCGACGGCGAGCATGGTGTCGTCCTGCACCCCGATGGCTCGCTCGAGGTGGTCTCGGTGGCCGATGTCGGCGAGAAGGCCCTCCTCGTCCACGATGAGCACCAGGACAGCCCGGGCCTGGCCTTCCAGCTGAGCCGGCTGTCGCGGGGCCCCTACGAGCCCACGCCGATCGGCGTCTTCCGGGACGTGGACCGCCCCGATTACGGGACGTCGATGAACCGCCAGCTCGATGAGGCGGTGGAGCGTAAGGGCATCGGGGATGTGAAAGACCTGCTCCGCTCGGGTTCGTCCTGGACGGTGTCCTAAGAGGACCTGCCGCTGGGCAAGTCGCGCCGTGTGCGTAGCTTTGCGCTAGTGGCGTGGCGCTGCGTGGTTTGCGCTGGGTGAGGAGGCCCGGTCGTCGGCAAGGGAGGCCTGTGGCCGCCGAGCCGGCGGTCCGAACTCAGTCCGGGGCCGCCAGGGTCCGGTAGACCATGCCCGTGCGCGGCTTGGGATGGAAGTACGTGCTCTTGGGCGGCATGCGTCGTCCGGCGTCGGCCCATGCCCCGATCTGCTCAACGGTCACCGGACGCAACAGAATCGCGGCTTGGGCCTCCTTGCTCTCGACGTCGGCTACCGCGTCGCGCCAGGTATAACGAAATTCCATCTCGTGCTCGGGCAGCTCGGCCAGGACCAGGGCCACCATCGACGAATCCAGGTCGGAACCGGCCGCTTCGGCCGAACCGTCCTTGGGCGACAGAAGCCACACCCCTGACTCCATGATCAGGGCGAGGGCGCCGGAGTCCCCCACCGCGGCGGTGTTCCTGGCCGTGAATTCGCCGGCCCGCATGACCTCGAACCACGAGGAGAACGCATCCACCAGGTCGATCCCGTCGGGCAACCCGGACAGGACCCGGTGGACGGGGCCGACGGCCAGCTCGTCGGCGGACAGCTCCACCACCAGGGCCATGATCAGATCGAAGTCGCCGGGTACCGGGCCGCCCAGGGCCTCTCGACGCTCGCGTTGGAAGGCCAGCGACGTCTCGTAGCGATGGTGGCCATCGGCAATGACCACGGGCGAGGCGGCCACGGCCGTCTTGATGGCGTCGACAGTCTGCTCGTCGTCGATGACCCACAGCTCATGTCGGACCCCGTCGTCGTCCGTGGCGGTGACGTCCGGAGCCCCGTCTGTGGCATAGGTCTTGGCCATCCCGGGCGTGAGTGAGAGTCCCCAGATGGGGGACAAGTTGGCGTTGGTCGCCCTGAGCAATTCGAGTCGATCGCTCTTGGGCTTGGGAAGCGTCTCTTCGTGGGGGAGGACTTCGCCTGCGCCGCCTGCATCGATGGCCAGTGCCCCGATGATCCCGGTGGTGGCGTGACCGCCACCGGGCGGGGTCATTCGGTAGGCGTAGAACGATGGGCTCGGATCGCGCCGCAGCTTGTGCTCCTCTTGCCATTCGGCCAGGAGGTGGGCGGCGTTCTGGTAGCGGTCGAGGCCGGTCCGGGTGTCTTGCTCGGGTAGCTCGACCCGTACCGCGTTGGCGCTGTGGCGACGGGCGAGGGAGGCTCGTTGAGGCGGCTCGATGACGTCATAGGGCGGGGCGATGACTGCGTTCGGATCAACCCGGGATACGTCGTACCGCAGTCCCTGGAACGGTTCGAATCGGGGCATCCGCCTTGCGTATCACATCTGCATGCGCCCCCTCCTTGGCTGTCCGCCCGGCCAGCCGGTGTAGCTGGTGCCCGGAGTGCCCAGTTGCCGCCTCGCCTCGCCTGTACTGTGGGCGGAGTCGTTGAGATCAGCCGGGGGGCCCACGTCAGCCGACCAAGACCAGCCAGGGGCTGGTCGAAACCCCCGGTCGGACTGGACGGTGAGGAGAAGGTTGTGAACGGTCATTCCAGCAATGCATTCCCGTGGAGCTCCGTCCGTCGGAGTTCCGTCGTGTGGAGCGGTGGCGAATCCCCCCGCGTGTGGATCGGCCCATGACGGCAAAGCCAGGATCCAAGCCGGGCCACGCCAAGCAAGGCGACGCCGGGCCGGGCGCATCCCAGCCGGGCGAAGTCAAGGGGGACGACGCCAAGCCGGGGGCATCCAATCCGGAGGCCGAGGGGGACGCTGTCGAGACGGCAGCACCGGTGACCTTGAGGATCGGGGAGGCGGCTGAGCGCGCCGGCGTCTCCAGTCGGACCCTGCGCTGGTACGAGGAGCGCGGGCTCTTGGTCCCGACCGGTTACTCAGTGGGGGGTGCTCGCCGGTACAGCGAGGAAGACGTGGCCCGACTGGTTCACATCCGGGAGCTGCAATCCCTTCTTGGGTTCGACCTTGGCGAGATCCGCGATGTCCTTCGTGGGGAAGACGACCTGTCCGGGCTGCGCAGCGAGTACCGATCGGGTGCCGACGACGCCCGACGCCGCGAGATCCTCATGGAAGCGACCGAGATCAACAAGAAGCTCCGAGCCGTGGTCCGAGGAAAACAGGAGCGCCTGGCCGGCATGATGGGAGAGCTCGAAGCCAAAGCGGCGAACTACAACGTCCGCCTGAAGGAGATGGACCCGCCCCGCCAGGCCTAGTCCAGGCCAAGTCCAGGCACGGGCCGGACCGGCGACATGTGGGGATCGAGCCGGGGTTAGGAGCATGCCCTCAGAGCCGTCCTTCGCGGGGTCGTTTCCGGGGTTCGAGGAGGCCCTGGGGAGAAGTTCGAGGGCGCTCTGGCGATAAGAGCATCGTCGGGGTGGGCCACGACCGTAGAATCATTGCGTGGAAGGCATCGACAGGGCCGAAGCACTAGGAGTGCAGACAGTGCCGCTGACGGCGGATGCAGTGCCACCGCAAGACGGTGCGGCGCCATCACAAGAGAGTCCGGTGCCACGGCAAGACGGTGAGCGCCTCGATCGCATCTTCACCGTCCCCAATGTGATCACCCTGGTCCGACTGGCCTGCATCCCCGTCTTCTTGTGGTTGCTCTTCGGTGCGCACCGCCAAACGGCGGCGGCCATCCTGCTGGGCGTCCTCGGCGCCACCGATTGGATCGACGGTCATGTCGCCCGTCGGTTCCACCAGGTCTCCACGCTGGGAAAGGTTCTCGATCCCGTGGCCGATCGGGTGCTGGTCGGCACGTCGGTCATCGCCATCATCGTGTACGGGGCCGTCCCGGTGTGGTTCGGGGTCGCCACCGTCGCCCGCGAGGCCGTGGTTTCCATCGCCGTCTTGGTCCTGGCCTCGCTGGGGGCGAAGCGGATAGACGTGTTATGGGTCGGAAAGGCGGGTACGTTCGCACTCATGTTCTCGTATCCCGCGTTCCTGTTGGGCCACGGCACGGCCCACTGGCAGACACCCATTACCGACATTGCCTGGGTGACGGGGATCATCGGTTTGGTCCTGGCCTGGATCGCGGCGGGCTCGTACATTCCCGTAGCCCGGCACGCGCTGTCCGAGGGGCGACGCGCCCATGTGGCACCGGCCACCACCTCTGAGCGGACTCGATGAAGGCTGTCATCATGGCCGGGGGTGAGGGCACCCGACTGCGCCCGCTCACCTCCAACCAACCCAAGCCGATGTTGCCCATGGCCAACGTGCCCATGATGGAGCACGTGGTCAACCTGCTGCGGACGCACGGGTTCGAGGACATCGTCGTCACCGTGGCCTTCATGGCCAATGCCATCCGCACCTACTTCGGCGACGGGTCGGAGTTCGGCGTGCGCATGGTGTACGCCACCGAAGAGACCCCGCTGGGTACGGCCGGATCCGTGCGCAACGCACGCGACGAGCTCGACGAGCGGTTCCTGGTCATCTCCGGGGACGTGCTGACCGACATCGACCTCTCCGAAGTGGTGGCCTTCCACGAGAAGCGAGGTGCGTTGGCCACGCTGGCCCTCAAGGCCGTCGACAATCCGCTCGAGTTCGGCATCGTCATCACCCAAGAGGACGGCGCCGTAGAGCGGTTCTTGGAGAAGCCGACGTGGGGCCAGGTGTTCAGCGACACCATCAACACCGGGATCTTCGTTCTCGAACCGGAGATCTTCGATTTCATCCCCGAAGGCCGTCCGGTGGACTTCTCTGGCGAGACGTTCCCGGCTGTCCTCGAGGCCGAGAAGCCCCTCTACGGGTACGTGGCCGACGGCTACTGGGAGGACGTGGGCACCCTCTCGGCGTACCTCAAGTCCCATCAGGACATCCTCGACGGGCGGGTCGAGGTGCAGATCGAGGGGTTTCCCCTCCGCCCGGGCGTGTGGCTGGGCAAGGGCACCGAGATCGACCCGTCCGTGTCCATCGCCGGCCCGGCCGTCATCGGCGACAACTGTTTCATCGGGCCCGGTACCCAGTTGGGTGAGTACTGCACCCTGGGCTCGAACATCCGGCTGGGGGACAACTCGTCGGTGCAGCGATCGGTCGTCCATGACAACGCCTATCTGGGGTCAGGGGTCCGGATCGAGGGCAGCGTGCTGGGCAGGAGCACCGACCTGCGGCAAGGAGTGCGTTGCGAGGAGGGAGTCGTCCTGGGCGACGAGTGCTTCGTCGGGGCCCACGCCGAGATCCGGCCGGGGGTCAAGATCTATCCGTTCAAGACGGTGGAGGCGGGGGCCATCGTCAACTCGTCGATCATCTGGGAGTCGCGTGGCGCCCGTTCGCTCTTCGGTCGCGAGGGGGTCCAGGGTCTGGCCAACGTCGACATCAGCCCTGAGCTGGCCGTGCGCTTGTCGATGGCCTGGGCCAGCACCATCGAAAAGGGGGCGACGATCTCGTCCTCGCGCGACACCAGCCGTGCGGCCCGGGTGCTCAAGCGGGCCATCATGGTGGGCTGCAACACCGTGGGCGTGAACGTGGACGACCTGGAGGCGGCCACGGTGCCGGTCACCAGGTTCCAGGTGCAGTCGTCGGGCAGCGTCGGGGGCATCACCGTGCGATTGGTTCCTGACGACCCCGAGTCGGTCGTCATTCGCTTCTTCGATAAGGACGGGATCGATCTCGACGAGGTGACCCAGCGCAAGATCGAGCGGTTGTACCACCGCGAGGAGTTCCGTCGTGTCCTGGCTCGGGAGATCGGTGACATCGGCTTCCCGCCGCGAGCCCTCGAGTACTACACAGCCGCCCTGATCGACTCCGTGGATCTGTCGAGCACCAAGACGGCCGACCTGAAGCTCGTCCTCGATTACTCGTTTGGCACGTCGAGCTTCGTGATGCCCAACCTCTTGGCCAAGGTCGAAGCCGAGGTCCTGGTGGTCAATCCCTACGCCAACACGAAAGGCGTGATGTCGTTCGACCGGCAGGCCAGCGCCGCCCGGGTCGCCGACTTGGTGCGGGCGTCGGGCGCCCACCTCGGGGCTGTGATCGATCCGGGGGGTGAGCATGTCGTGATCGTCGACGACAAGGGCCACCCTCTGACCGACGACGAGGCGCTGTTGGTCCTGCTCCAGCTGACCACCCAGACCTACCCCAACGCTCGTGTCGCCCTTCCCGTCGCCGTCAGCCGGGCGGCGGAGAAGATCTGCTCCGAGGCGGGGGCGGAGATCATCTGGACGAAGCTCTCGGCCTCACACCTCATGGAGGTGGCGGCCACCGAGCACGTGACCTTCGCCGCCAGCCAGACCGGCGGCTTCATCTTCCCCCGCTTCCTGCCCGCCTACGATGCCGCCGCCACCCTGGTCAATCTGTTGGCCATGCTGACCAAGACGGGTCAGAGGCTGTCCACCATGGTGGACAGCCTGCCGCAGGTGCACATTGCCCATGACTCCGTACACACGCCGTGGGAACAAAAGGGCATGCTCATGCGGACGCTGGTCGAGCGCTCGTCGGGGCGGGACCTCGTCTTGGTCGATGGGGTGAAGGTGCTCGAAGTGGACGGGTGGGCTCTGATCCTGCCCGACCCCGAGGAGCCCGTGACCCATGTCTGGGCCGAGGGGCCGAGCGAGGCAGAGGCGGGCGCCCGCGCCCAGGAGTGGGCCGTACGCCTCCGACAGCTGCTTCGTTGAGCGTGCGGCCGGGGACACACGCCCTGGCCCGCTGGGCCGACCACGGCGGCGTGGGCCGCCCTGTCAGCGACGACAGCGGCCCGACCCGCCCGGTCGCCGACCGCGGCAGTGCGTGGCCGGTTCGGGTAGGGTCCGCAAGCATGAACGTGCCTGACGATCTCCGTTACTCCTCTGACCACGAGTGGATCCGACCGGCGGCCGAGCGCGTCAGGATCGGGATCACCGACTATGCCCAGGACGCCCTGGGCGACGTGGTTTTCGTGGACCTTCCCGCCGTCGGCACCTCGGTGGAGGCGGGTGGAACGCTGGGCGAAGTCGAATCGACCAAATCGGTCTCGGAGGTCTATTCCCACGTCGCCGGCGAGATCGTGACGGTCAACGAGGAATTGACCGGAGCACCGGAACGCCTGAACGAGGACCCTTACGGAGAAGGGTGGATCTGCGAGATCGTGCCTGGGGACGCCGGCGCAGTCGATGCCCTCCTGGACGCTGAGGCATACCGGCAGTTGATAGCAGACTGACTAGAACCCGCTGGCCAGGCCGGTAAAGACCAGGAGGATCGAAGCGACTACCGTGGACGATGTGTTCTGCCACAACTGCGGCCATCGGAATCCGATGGGGGTCAATTTCTGCTCATCGTGTGGTTCGGTGCTGGTCGCGGCCACGTCGGACACCACAGTGACGATCCAGCCCGTCGAGGAGCTGGCCGACCTGACTGATGACGACGCGGCGGTGACTTTGCTAGAGCTGCCCCGTGGCGTAGGCATGCTGGTGGTCAAACGGGGGCCGAACACTGGAAGCAGGTACGTATTGGAGTCGGATCTGACCAGGGCCGGTCGTCACCCAGAAAGCGATATCTTTCTCGACGACATCACGGTGTCCCGGCGACATGCCGAGTTCACCACGGGCGAGGGGGGTACGACGGTGCGCGACGTCGGGTCGCTGAACGGTACCTACGTCAATCGGGAGCGGATCGACGATGCCGTGCTGGCTAGTGGAGACGAAGTACAGATCGGCAAGTTCAAGCTGTTGTACTTGCTGGCAACGGGCGAATGAAAACGGGAGCAGTGGACGTGGTCACTGAGGGGATCGGAGGGTGAGCGGACGGTCGTACTTGTCCATAGGCGACGTGCTGACCCTTCTGCGTCAGGAATTCCCCGACATCACCATCTCCAAGATCCGTTTCCTCGAAAGCCAGGGACTGGTCAACCCGGAGCGGACCCCATCGGGATACCGAAAATTCTACGAACATGACGTGGAGCGTCTTCGGTGGGTGCTGCGCCAGCAGCGGGAGCATTTCCTGCCCCTGAAGGTGATCAAGGACCGCCTCGATGACGGAACTGCGGATTCGGGGGATGCGATCGAGTCGAACGGCAGCCAGATCGAAGAGGCCGTCGAAGTCGAAGAGGCGAACACCGAGACCCCTGCGTCGGGCGTGTCGATCGAAGCCATCGATGCCCAGGTCCAGGTGGCCGAGGTCGCCGAGGTCGCCGAAGTCGCCCAGGGCGAACCGGGTCCGACCGATCAGCCTGCACCGGTGACGAGGACGACGCATGGTGAACGATCAGGAGGTCCGGATGCCGCCCCCCGCCGTCAGCCCGAGCCCGTGCTGGTGGGACAAGCGGCTTCGGTTCGTGCGCCGGGATCGCCTGTCTCCGATGCGTCGCGAACCGGAAGCGGTCCTGGCCTGCCTGGCCTCGAAGGCGCGCCCGACGAGCCGTCGTCCGCGTCGGCCCGTCCGACTTCCTCGATGCAGGGGCCGAAAGAGGGGCCGTCGAGGCGGCCGGCCGCAGAACGGTCGAGCAGCACCGGTCCTGCACCGACGGCCCCATCCCCGGCTCGGATGAGAGCGACCTCGGCTGAGCCGGCATCCGAGCCGGCATCCGAGGGAGCGTCCGAACCCACTCCGACCGGTGCGGGTGCCGGTGCGCGTGGGGGTTCAGGTTCGACGCCGGGTGCGGGCGGAACGACATCGCCAGAAGGACGACCCGTGGACCTGACCGGCGCCAGCTTTACGCTGGCCGAGTTGGCGGCGGCAAGTGGTTTGGGTGAAGACGTGCTCGAGCAGCTCGGCGACTACGGGCTGCTTACTGGCACCCAGGTCGGAGGAGTGGCCTACTTCGACGAGGACGGCCTGACCATCGCCAATCTGGCCGCCGGGTTCGCGCGCTACGGAGTGGAGCCGCGACACCTCCGTCTGTACAAGAACACGGCGGACCGCGAGGCAGGGTTCATCGAGCAGATCGTATTGCCCCTGGTCAGACAGCGAAACCCGGAGGCACGTCACCGGGCTGGGCGCACGGCAGACGAGCTGACCCAGCTGGGACAGGGACTCCGGGGCGCACTGTTGCGCAATGCGATCCGGGACCTGCTCGGCGGGTGACGGCATCGGTTTCCTCCCATCGAGCGGCATGAGGTCCTGCCCTTTCCTCCATCGGCCCCAGCGCGACCAGGTTCAGCCCGGGCTGACCGCGGAAATCGCGTTCGGCGAGTAAGTTGCAACGCATGGTCGAAGTCCGGCTTCGTGCGGTGCGTGTGGACCTACAGTCCAACACGCCCGTGCTGCTGCTCCAAGAGTCCGAGGCACTAGGCCGTACGTTGCCCATCTTCATCGGGGCCCCGGAGGCCACGGCCATTGCCTTTGCTCTTCAGGGCATGGATACGCCTCGTCCCATGACCCACGACCTCATCCGGGACCTGCTCGACGCGCTCGGGGCCGACGTGGTGCGTGTCGTCATCACCGAGCTGCGCACGTCGACCTACTACGCCGAAATCGTGCTGCGCCACGGCGGCGCCGAGGTCCCGGTTTCGGCCCGGCCGTCTGATGCCGTCGCCGTGGCCGTCAGGACCGGAACTCCCCTCTACGTGGCCGACGACCTCATGGACGCCGAGGGCATCATGCTGCCGGCAGAGGAGGAGGACGAGGACGAGGAGGTCGCAGAGTACGAGGAGGATGGTGAGCAGGAGAATCCTGAGGAAGTCGTGGGAGAGTTCCGCAACTTTCTCGACACCATCCGTCCCGAGGACTTCTCGCCTTAACCGCTCCTGTTCT
>DASXMT010000430.1:0-2764 GCA_036495505.1 Acidimicrobiales bacterium
CCGAGGGGGGCGGCGCACGGCCAGAATAAATATCGGCGACCTGTGCGATCCAGGAAGCTTCACCGAATACGGCTCCTTGGTGGTGGCGGCCCAGCGGGATCGACGCAGCCTCGACGACCTGATCGCCAATACGCCGGCCGACGGACTGGTAGCCGGGATCGGTCGGATCAATGGCGACCGGTTCCCCGATGTGCTCAGCCGCTGCGCGGTCGTGTCCTACGACTACATGGTGCTGGCAGGCACCCAGGGCCAGCTGAACCACCGGAAGAAGGACCGGCTCTTCGAGCTGGTGGAGCGCCTTCACCTGCCGGTGGTCCTGTTCGCCGAGGGAGGCGGTGGCCGCCCGGGAGATACCGATTCGGCGGTGGTCACCGGCCTGGATACCGCGGCCTTCGCCCTGTTCGGAGCGTTGAGCGGCCTGGTGCCCACCATCGGCATCGCCTCCGGGCGGTGCTTCGCCGGAAACGCCGCCCTCTTGGGCTGTTGCGACGTGATCATCGCCACTCCCGACGCCTCCATCGGGATGGCCGGCCCCGCCATGATCGAAGGCGGCGGTCTGGGCACGTACGCCCCTGAGGAGATCGGCCCCCTGGAGGTGCAGCGCGCCAACGGAGTGGTGGACGTGGTCGCCTCCGACGACGCCGATGCCGTCCGTCTGGCGAAGCAGTACCTTTCGTACTTCCAGGGTCCGGTCGACCAGTGGGACTGTGCCGACCAGGTCGGGCTCCGGGAGGTGGTGCCGTCGAGCCGGGTCCGGGTCTACGACATGCACAACCTGGTGGACCTGGTGGCGGACGCCGGGTCGGTTCTAGAGCTCCGGGCCGGCTTCGGCCTCGGCATGGTCACCTCGCTGGTCCGGATCGAGGGGCGTCCGATGGGCGTGGTAGCCAACAATCCACTGCATCTCGGCGGAGCCATCGATGCGGATGGGGCTGACAAAGCCGCTCGGTTTCTCCAGCTCTGCGATGCCCACGACCTGCCGGTACTGTTCCTGTGCGACACCCCCGGGTTCATGGTCGGCCCGGAGGCGGAAGCAACCGCCCAGGTCCGCCATGTCAGCCGGCTATTCGTAGTGGGAGCCAGCCTGACGGTTCCCTTCATGACGGTGGTGGTGCGAAAGGGCTACGGATTGGGGGCACAAGCGATGGCCGGCGGCAGCTTCCGGTCGCCGCTGTTCACAGTGGCGTGGCCCACCGGCGAGTTGGGGGGCATGGGTCTGGAGGGTGCGGTGCAACTCGGCTTCCGGCGAGAGCTGGAGGCCATCGAGGATCCCGAGAAGCGGGAGGCGGCCTTCCGATCCATGGTGGACCGGGCCTACCAGCACGGGAAGGCGCTGAATGTAGCCAGCGTGTTCGAGATCGACGATGTCATCGACCCGGCCACCACGCGTCGTCGGGTCGTGGAGACGTTGCGGGCCAGCCCCCCGCCACCGGTCAGGTCTGGAAAGAAACGCTCATGCATCGACACCTGGTAGTCGCCGACACCTGGCCGAGCCACGGTCGAGCCGTAGTGCGAGCAAAGGATCACGGGCCACGCACGTGACGCGATCAGCTGAGGCGTCGTGGACGTACCCGCGCCAGTTTCGGGCCTCTATGGCTTCTAGCAAAAGTGGTGTCCCGTCGCCCGCTGGCCTCAGGCCGGCTCTGTCGCCGTAGCCAAGCCGTTCACACGGATGCCTTCAGTCCCTGAGCCCGCTGAACACGATGTCGAGGTACGGGCTGACCGTCTCGCCGCCTTGCGGGTGCTTCGGTAGCGCAGTGATCATGCCGAGGACTTGAACTGCGGTTATATCCGAACGAACACCTGCCTCCTTCTGGGCGCGGTCGAACAAGAGAGCGAAACTTGACCTCATCGGTGCACACATCGAGGTGACGGGCGACTCATCGTCGTCGGCATCATGGCCAATGCGGTCCTTCATCCCGCCGAACTCCATGAAACTCTGGTCGTACAAGCTCAACCATTCCGTCAGTGCCTCCCAGGCGTCCGGCGCACCGAGAAGCCGTTGGGCAGTGGCTTCGAGGAAGTCGACACGCTCCTTCATGATCGCCGCGAACAGGTGTTCCCGGGTCGGGAAGTGACGGTACAGGGTCCCCCGCCCAACGCCCGCCTCGCGGCCGATGTCCTCAAGCGGGGCGTCCGTCCCCGATCGTGCAAAGACGGACTTTCCTGCGGCGAGCACCGCATCGTAGTTGCGTTGTGCGTCTACTCGGAGTGGCTTTGCGGCTGCAGGCGTCGTCGTCACCTTTTCAGAGTAGTTGACAACCGGACACGATGTCCATATCCTGGCCTTAACCGGACGTAATGTCCGTATAGGAGCGATTGGCCCCGGAGCTTCGTTGCTTCGTAGACACGCGAGGAGACTCCGGCGGTCGTCGCAGTTGGAAGGAAAATCGGCATGCGAAAGATCTTTCACATTGGCCTGGCGGTCCCCGATCTCGACAAGGGCATGGCCGAGATCGGTGACCTGTTCGATCTCTCCTGGCGTCCCGTCATCACTCGGTCGATGACCATCAAGGACGGCAACGACCATCCATATGATGTCGACTGCCACGTCACGTTCTCGCTCGGCGGCCCCTTCGCCGTCGAGGTCTGGGAGGCAATACCGGGCACGCCCTTGGCCACGCCAGAATCGGGGTACTTCCATCACATCGGCTACTGGGTGGACGACTACACCGCAGAAAGAGAGCGCCTCGGTACCCTCGGCTACCCGCCGTTCCTGACGTCCGAACCGACCCTGCAGCTGAGCCGAGGGCCGGGGAACATC
>DASXMT010000431.1:0-2380 GCA_036495505.1 Acidimicrobiales bacterium
CGCGGCGAGCTGGTTCCCCGCATCCGGCTCGGAGGGGACGACCACGGTGGCCACCACCGTGGGAAGGGATGCCTCCAGCGCCTCGATCTTGTGGTTGAGCGGGTAGTACCGACCGCCGTAGCGGTAGCCCTCGACCGCCACGAGCACGGTCGGCTCGATCTGGGTGAACCGGTCGAGCATGCCCTCGGTCCCGAACTCGGGCGCGCAGCTCGACCACACCGCTCCGATCGATGCCGTGGCCAAGAAGGCGACGATGGCGGGGACCGAGTTGGTCATGACCGCCGCCACCCGGTCACCTGGCCCTACTCCCAGCCCCACCAGGGCGCGTGCCATCGCCCCGGCCTGGGCCCGCAGCTCGCCGTAGGTGAGGGACGCGGGGCGACGGTCCTCACCCCAGTCGATGACAGCCACGTCGTCGTCGGGGTGATCGACGAGGCTGTCGACGTAGTTCAGCCGGAGGTTCGGGAACCACCTTGCGTGCTCGGCGCCATTGCCTCGAACCAGCACCGGCTCGCTCCCGGCGTCCGAGCCCACGCCGAAGTACCGGCGGATGGCCGCCCAGAATCGCTCGACCTCGTCAACCGACCAGCGATGCAGGGCGGCATAGTCCTCGGCCTCGACGCCACGGTCGGTTCGCAACCAGTCCATGAACGCCGACACCTTGGCCGCCCGGATCCGCTCGGCCGAGGGCTGCCACAGGACGGTTCCTTCTTCCATCACCGGCGAGGTCATCCCGCCCCTCCCCGAGCGGCAGGTCCTCGGTCATCCTCTTGCCGGCACTCGCCGGAGCCCTCTCCCACGATCATGAGAGGAGCATCGCGGAAGTACCGCTCGACGTCGAACCCGGCGGGTACCCACAGCTTCGCGGTCAGGAACCCGTTTGCGCGGACACACCACCTGTCGATAGGAAAGAGGACGTCGACGAAGGGGGACGAATGGATTCGATCGAGTTTCCGGTAGAGGCGGGACATATTTTGATGTTCGCTCGAGCGGTGGGGGACCCCAATCCCATCTATGCCGATGCCGACTATGCCGCCGCCACCGAGGTGGGGCACGTGGTTGCGCCGCCCACCTTCGTGCAGGCGAGCGCTCAGTTCGACCCTGACTATTCGCTCCGACCCCGGATCGGCCAACCCTGGTTCGGCTCGGGGAAAGAGCCCACCGGAGTGCAGCGTGCGCCAGGAAGTGGAGGAGGGGGGACGGGGCTCCACGCCGAGCAACATTTCGAATACCACCGGCCCCTGGGGGCGGGCGAGGTGCTGACGGCGACCGCACGGTCCGGAGAGACCTGGACCAAGGAAGGCCGACGGGGAGGCACCATGACGTTTTCCGAGCACATCATCGAGTACCGGGATGCGGCCGGCGAGCTGGTCGTCACGGCCAGGGGCGTCGGAGTGCGCACGTCGAAGACAGTGGAGGACGGCTGATGGCGCTTCGTCGAAGTGAGATCGAGGTGGGATCGGTACACGAGCAGGTGGTGGTGGAGAACCTGACCCGGACTCAGATCGTCCAGTATGCGGGGGCATCGGGCGACTACAACCCACTTCACTCCGATGAAGTGTTCGCCACCAAGGTGGCGGGATATCCCTCGGTCTTCGCCCACGGCATGCTGACCATGGGGCTGACGGGCCGGATGCTTACCGACTATGTCGGCGACGGGCGCCTGGTCCGTTTCGGCGGCCGATTCCGCGCCCAGGTGTGGCCGGGCGACGACCTGACGGCGAGGGCTGAGGTCACCGAGCTCACCGAGAGCCACGGCGACAATGTGGTCGAACTGGTGATCACCACGGTGAACCAGGAGGGCGCTGAAGTCTTCACGGGCACGGCGACGGCACGCATCGACCCCTGAGCTCACCGACCAGCTCCGCTCCTCGCGTGGAATCAGTCACAGCAGGAGTCGCGCCACCCACAGCCCGTGCAGCGGAAGTGTGCGTGTTCGGGCCGAAGCTCGGATCCGCAGTGGGGACACTCGGCGAACGTGCCCAACGGCGAGCGCGAGCACGAGGGAGAAGGTTGCGAATGACCGAGCATGGGCCGCGAATTTAACCCGGTGGCCACGCTCCGGGGTTGATACCGATTCTCAGGCACGATCACCTTGAGTTCCCTTGGTCAGGTCGCCACCGGGAGCGGGAGCTCGTCGGAGGCTTGCAGGTCGACCAGGTGGGCACCGCCCAGCCAGCCTCGGCGACCAGACGGGCACTCAGACCGACGGCGGAGGGGTCGAGGGCCACGTGAAATAGGGGGACCCGCGTCAGGCGCACCTCCCCAACCTCGAGTGTCAGCACATCGACCAGGCTCTATCCTCTACCACCAGGTGTTCGGACGGTAACCAGAGGAGTCGAGATGCAGGGCTACGTGCTGTCGGTTGAACACATGATCC
>DASXMT010000432.1:0-10150 GCA_036495505.1 Acidimicrobiales bacterium
TGAGGTCGACGATGGTCTGCCCGTTGGCACCGGTATGGGTCACCTTGGTGGCGGTGAAGAAGATCAGGACGGCCAGTGGCACGATGATGATCAGGATGGTCTTGAACTGACGGGAAAGGAAAGCCTCGGCCCCCTCCTGGATGGCCTTGGCGATGTCCTTCATCGACGCCGTGCCCTGGTCGGCGGCGAGGACCCCTCGGGCCAGGAAGAGGGCGGTGACGACGGAGGCCACCGAGGCCACCAGGGCGGCCAGCAAGATGACCTTCTCGGTGGACCCCAGAAAGAATCCCTGGTACCCCCCCTCGGCGAGAAGATGGATCATCGGTGTTGCTCCCTTCGCTTCCTACTCGTACTGACTGGCTGACATCGTTCCGAACGCGGCCGAACAGGACCGATGCGGATCATGGTGGCGCACCCGCGATGTACGACACCGGTTTGCCGTCCCGACCGAACCGGGGCGTGGACAGCAGGCATCGAAGGATCGTGGTGGACCCCCTAGTGCGGGGCAACTTACCGATCAGCCGCACGTTCGGCAAGAGTACCGCTGACGGGCGCTCGGCTACGAGGGCACGTCGTCCGCTTCCGGCCCGGCGATCAGCTCGTAATCGGGGTTGAGGATGGCGGGGCGATGGCCCCAATCCCCGACCATGCCCTCGACCAGCACCCGGGCCCCGGGCTGGATCCCCGGAATGCGGCGTCGGCCCTGGAAGACGAGTAGAAGCTTCCCGGTCCGGTCGGCCAGCACACACTCGAGGTTCGAGGTCCCCGCCCGCGGCTGTACCCGGACCGACCGGATCCTCCCGGCCACCCGGACCCGTTGGCGCCACTCGGCCTCGCCGATGGGGATCGCCCCGGCCGCTCGGTCGCCGAAGGCGTCATCCGCGAAGGAGGGCTTGGCCCCTTTCTCTGCCGCCTTGGCCGCTCGGCCACCCTCCTCCTCGACCCCCTCGCCCCGTCGCCGCCAGAGCCGACGGCGCGAGAGCCACCCACCGGTCAGCTGGAAAGGCACGACAGTGGCGGTGACGTGGGCCAACTGGCCGACCCCGGCGGCGATCCGGTCGGCGGTGCCGTCGTGGAGGAGGCGGTGCCAGCCGGCGGCGAAACCCCGACGCGGAAGCAACATGGTCAGCTCGGTCTCGTTGTCGGCCACCGTCTCCGCGGCCAGCTCCAAGGTGGCCCGGGCCAGACGCCGGTCCGGGCACTCGATGACATCGAGCGGCAACCGGGTCAGGCCCAGCCGGCTCCACTCGGACTCCAACGTGGCCGATACCCGGTTGTCCAGGGCGAAGTGGACGGCAGTCAGCTCGTCGGGATGGAGTGTCCGGGCGTACTGGAGGGCTCGTGCCGTGGCCAGGTCGAGCCGGTCGACCAGGACGATAACGACGTGCCGGCCGAGCACGGGCGCCTCGACCGCGGCCGTCACCCCTTCCTCGAGCTGGGCGGCCTCGTCGGCGTACTGGTGGTGCAGCCGGAGCAGGGCGAACACTCCCAGGGGCAGGATGATGACCACCACCCAGGCGCCCTCGGCGAACTTCGTGACGGCGATGATGACCAGGACCACGAGGGAGAGGACCGAGGCGGTCCCGTTGATGGCCAGCCGCCTGCGCCAATGGTCCTCCCGGTGTGTGAAGTGGTACTTGGCCATGCCCGCCCCGGCCATAGTGAACCCGGTGAAGACGCCGACGGCGTAGAGCGGGATCAGCTTGTCCACCTTGGCCTGGGTGACCAGCAGCACCAGGATGGACACGGCGGTGAGCACCAGGATGCCGGTGGAGAACACCAGGCGGTGACCGCGTTTGGTCAGCTGCCGGGGGAGGTACGAGTCCTCGGCGGCGAAGCTGGCCAGGAACGGGAAGCCGGTGAAGCTGGTGTTGGCCGCCAGCACCAGGATCAACATGGTGCCCGCCTGTAGGAGGACGTAGAGCACCTTCCCCACGCCGGTCTGGCCATACACGTACTTGGCCACCTGGGATAGGACCGTGGGGGTGCCCGACACGTACGGAACCGGGTGGGTGGCCGCGGCCAGGAAGGTCACGCCCAGCACCAACGACCCCAGGATCAGGGCCATCATGACCATGGTGATGCGCGCGTTGCGGGCCTCGGGCCGCCGGAACACACTGACCCCGTTCGAGATCGCCTCGGTGCCGGTGAGCGCCGAACCACCCGAGGCGAACGCCTTGAGCACGATGAAGACGCTGGCGCCGAGCAGGAGGCCGGACCCGGAGTGCCCGATCTGCACAGATCCGGGGTGACCGGTGATCGAATGCACGGCGAGGGACCCCCGGATCTCCTTGTAGGCACCGACGATGATCAGGATGGCCATGTTGACCACGAAGAAGTAGGTGGGGAGGGCGAAGACCTTTCCCGCCTCCCGGATGCCCCGCAGGTTCCCGTAGGCGAGCAGGATGACCAGCCCGATGGCGATCCAGGTGGTGTACGGGCTGAGCGAGGAGAAGACCGAGGTCAACGCGGCCACACCGGCGGCCACCGACACGGCCACGGTGAGGGTGTAGTCGATGAGCAGGCTGACCGCGGCGATCTGGGCGACCTTCAGGCCGAAGTTCTCCCGCGACACCACGTAGGCCCCACCCGCCTTGGTGTAGACCTTCACGACCTCGAGGTAGGACAGGGTCACGAAGAGGAGGACGAAGATGACCATCAGGCTGATCGGGACGACCAGCGAGAAGGCGGCGAGACCGATCACCGGCACCAGGGGAAGGAGCATCTGCTCGGTGGCGTACGCCGACGAGGAGATGACGTCCGAGGAGAGCACGGCCAGCGCCGTCGGACGGCCGAGGCGCTCGGAGGCCTGCCGTTCCGAGGCGAGCGGCGGCCCGAGCAATTTGTTCTTCAACCGGTAACGGAGCGTCTCGGGGAGGTCGACCGACTCGGGTACGTACGTCGAGGGCCGGACCGTCCGCTCCCGGCTCTTGAGGGGAGGCGTAACCACGGGTACTCCAGCAAGGGCGTCGGCACCGTGACCGCTGTCCACGGCATCCATCCCGTCAGTAAAACACGGGTAGCTCCAGGCCATACCGACAGGGCACCGGGGCCCCGAGTTGTCAGCGGCCTCTGGTGCGTGTTGCATGGTCCGCGTGCATGTCATCGTCGTGGGCTGCGGCCGGGTCGGATCGGGCCTGGCCATTGGGTTGGTGGAGCAAGGCCACTCGGTCTCGATCATCGATCGGAATGCCAGGGCGTTTCGGCGGCTCCCCACCGAGTGGCCGGGAACGGCCATCGTCGGGTCCGGGTTCGATCGTGACGATCTGGACAGGGCAAAGGCCGGCGAGGCCGGCGCGCTGGCCGCAGTCACCAGCGGCGACAACTCGAACATCCTGACCGCTCGGATAGCTCGGGAAACCTACGAGATCCCCAACGTGGTGGCCCGCATCTACGATCCGCGCCGAGCCCAGATCTACCTGCGCCTGGGCATCCCCACCGTGGCCACCGTGTCGTGGACCATCGACCAGGTTCAGCGCCGCCTGCTCCCGGCGTCGAAGAGCGTGGAGTGGACCGACACCACCGGTACCTTGTCCCTGGTGGAGCGGCCGCTGCCCGAGCAATGGGCAGGCAAGCGGCTCTCCGAACTGAGTGCCAAGGGCGAGGTGACCCTGGTCGCGGTCACCCGTGCCGGCGTGGCTCGGTTGGACATCGACGAACTGGTCGGCCAGGACGGGGACCTCCTTCACCTGATGGCCACCAACGCCGCCTTGCGCCGATTGGACCGCCGGGCCGCCGAGGAGTCCGAGTCGAGCCACTATGGCAACGGATCAGAGGGGCGGGACACCGTCATCGCCGGCATACCGGTCCCCAACGCCGACCTCGAGGGGGACGGGCAATGAAGGTGGCCATCGCCGGCGCAGGCAGCGTGGGGACAGCCATCGCCAGCGACCTCCACAACGGGGGCCACGACGTCCTGGTCATCGAACAGGATCCCGAGCTGGTGGCCCGGCTCGAGGGTGAGCTCGACATCACCTGGGTGGTGGCGGACGCCTGTGAGGTCAGCTCGCTCGACGCCGCCGGGCTGGCCACCGTTGACGTGGTCGTCGCTGCCACCGGTGACGACGAGGACAATCTCGTCGTTTCCCTCCTGGCCAAACAAGAGTTCGCCGTGCCCCGGGTCGTGGCCCGCGTCAACCATCCTAAGAACCAGTGGCTGTTCAACGAGAGCTGGGGCGTCGACGTGTCGGTGTCGACGCCGCTGCTCATGACCGCCCTGGTCGAAGAGGCGGTGTCGGTGGGGTCCCTGGTCCGCCTGCTGCGCTTCGAAGGTGGCAGCGCCCACCTGGTCGAAGTGACCCTGGCCGAGGATTCCCCGGCAGCCGGGCAGGCGCTGGTCGATCTTGGCGTCCCGAGGGAAGCGACCGTGGTCGCCGTCGTCCGCGGCGACCGATTGGTCGTCCCTCGCGGCGATACCCGGCTGGCCGCTGGGGACGAGGTGCTCGTCTTGGTGACCGAGGAAGCAGAGGACGGCGTCCAGCAGTTGCTGGTGGGGCACTAACCCGGTGGAGGGGGCCTTCTTCGACCTGGACAAGACGGTGATCGCCAAGGCCTCGATCGCCGCGTTCGGTGGGCCCTTCTACCGGGGTGGGCTCATCAACCGGCGGCTGGTGATACGCGCCGTCGTGTCCCAGCTGATCTATCTCCACCTCGGGGCGAGCGAGCAGAAGCTGGCCCGGGTCAGGGAGTCGATGCTGACCCTGACCAAGGGCTGGGACCAGAGCCTGATTCGCGAGATCGTGCGCGATGCGCTGGAGGAGACGGTGGAGCCCATCATCTATGCCGAGGCCCTCGACCTCATCGAGGAGCACCGCGCCGCCGGGCGCCGCGTCTACCTGGTGTCGGCCTCACCCGAGGAGATCGTCGAGCCGTTGGCCGAGCACCTGGGCGTCGACGGCTGCATCGCCACCAGGGCGGTGGTGGACGACGAGGGGCGCTATGCCGGGGAGATGGAGTTCTACGCCTACGGTCCGTTCAAGGCCGACGCCATGCGCGACCTGGCCGTGGCCGACGACTTGGACCTGTCCGCCTCGTACGCATATTCGGACTCCTACACCGACCTGCCCATGCTGGAGGCGGTCGGCCATCCCGTCGTGGTCAATCCCGATCGGGTCCTGGCCAAAGTGGCCAAGGAGCGGGACTGGGAGGTGATCCAGTTCACCAAGCCGGTACGCCTGCGCGACCGGGTGAGCGTCCCCAGCCTGCCGACCACGGCCATGGTGGCGGGCATCACCCTGGCCACCAGCGCCGCAGGAGTAGTGGCGTGGCGGCTGGCGCGCCAGCGACTGCGGGCACAGCTCTAGTCCCCGCAGTGAGCGGGCTGTGTCGGGTCAGGCCCTACTTACGCGAGCCTGGGTTGAGCGAGCCCCTGTTGGCTCAGGAGGGACGGAGCCGCTTGGCGGCGACGACGCCCAAGGCAACGAGGATGGCGAGGATCAGCAGTTTCTTCATGACGGGGGATCGTATCCGGTCCACCGCCCGCGCGCCCAAGCGACCAGGCCAAAGGGTCTGGCGAGCACGCCCAGTGCATGGCTAGACGCTCAGGAGGTCACGTGCACCCGTGTCCGAGGACGGATGCCGGAGCTTCGACATGGCTCGGGCCTCGATCTGGCGGATGCGCTCCCGGGTCAGGTTGAAATGCTCGCCCACCTCTTCGAGGGTGCGTGGCTCGCCGCGGTCGAGGCCGAACCGCAGACGAAGGATCTCGCGCTCCCGCTCGTCCAGTGGGGCGAGTAGTCGACCGATCTCGTCGGGGAGGAGTCCGACTGCGGCCAGCTCGAAGGGGGACTCGACCGATCGATCCTCGACCACGTCGCCCAGCTCGGCATCGCCGTCCTCGCGGAGCGGTTCGGAGAGCGACAGGGGCTCGGCCCGGAACCGGAGCGCTTCGATCAGCTTGTCCTCGGGAAGCTCGACTTCCTCACCCAGCTCGGCCAGTGTCGCCGGGCGCCCGTACTTGAGCTCCAATCGGGCTTGGGCCTTCTGTACCCGGGCGAGGGTGTCGCCGGCGTGCACAGGCAGGCGGATGGTCCGCCCGGTGTTGGCGATGCCCCTGGTGATCGCCTGGCGGATCCACCAGGTGGCGTAGGTGGAGAACTTGAAGCCCTTGCGCCAGTCGAACTTCTCTACCGCGTGCATGAGCCCGAGGTTGCCCTCTTGGATCAGATCGAGCAGCGGGAGCCCCGACGCCTGGTACTTCTTGGCGATCGAGACCACCAGGCGGAGATTCGATTGCACGAAGGTCTGCACCGCCTGCTCGCCCCGGAGGGTGGTCCGCCGCAGCTCCCGGCGCTTGGCCGAGGTGAGCCCTCTGGGCGGCGAGGCCAGGATCGCCTCCGCCTCCCGGCCTGCTTCGATCACCTGCGACAACGCGACCTCGTCGTCCTTGGTCAGGAGCGGGTACTGACCGATGTCGGTCAGGTATAGCCGGACCAAGTCCTCCTCATCTCGCTCGAGGCGCTCCTTAGCCAAGCTTCACCGCATCTTTCGTCCGACCACCCCGTCAGAGCTCCGGCCGAACAGGCAGCTGGGCTTCTCCCGGGAGGGCGAGTGATCGAGCTGGGGCCCCGTTGGGGCGCAATCTGTTGTCACTGAAAACTGTACTGGACTCGTCAAGTCCCCTCGCCTGAGACAACGGACGACCTGGTGCCACCTTGCGGTCAGGGCGGCCATCCGGTCAGTCCTGCGCTGGTGCTGGCCTCAACGACTACCGACTCGAGCTTCTGCTGCCGGGCCGAGACCAGCGCCACGTCGTCCGGTCGGACGAGAAGTCCCTGGACCAGGCGCTCGCCTGCGTGCCAGTCCTCGATCTCGTCGGTCAGCACCAGGCGGAGGGCACGGATCACCGGGCCGTCGCTGACCGGGGCGGACGCCCGGAGATGATCGCTGTAGCCGGTGACCAACCGGGGCAGCACCACGCGGTACAGGGCGGCCAGCTGCTGGGTCGTCTCCGACCCCGTCGTCTCCGACCCCGTCGTCTCCGCGCCCGTCGCGCCCGACGCGGGCTGGCCGAGTACATCGAGGACACGGGCGGCGGCGGAGGGGGCGACGGTCAGCTCATCGGCGGACACGCCGTCGCGCACAGGGAGGCGATCCGCCCACATCGAGGCATGCCAGGCGTGCCGCACGCTCTGAGCATCGAGGTGCACCCGCAGCTCCGGTCGTGTCGCCTCGGCGGCCCAGCCGCCCAACAGCTCGAAGAGCCGCTGCTCGATCCATCGGTACCCCCCGACCAAGGATGCGGTGACGTGCAGGGGCAACGGTTGGCGCCATTCGCCGCTGTCCCGCGCGCCCAGAGCCGGACCCAAGGGGTCGAGCGTCTCAGGCACCGGTGGTCGACCCCGTCGTCGAGCTAGGGGTCGTCGAGCTCGGGGCTGGGGTGCTCGGGGCTGGGGGGCTCAAGGTCGGCGCCGGCCTGTCCACGTGCGACCGGTAGCGGTTGGTGATGGGCATGCGCCGATCCTTGCCGAAGGCCTTGGCCGTGATGCGGACCCCGGGCGGCATCTGGCGGCGCTTGTACTCTGCCCGGTCCACCAAATGGATCACCTGGTCAACCACGTCGGGGTCGAACCCCGCGTCGACAAGGTTCTCCGCCGACTTGTCCCCTTCGACGTACCCGGCCAGAACCGGATCGAGCACGTCGTATGGAGGCAGGGACTCGTCGTCACGCTGTTCGGGCCGGAGCTCGGCCGAGGGCGGCTTGGTCAGCACCGCCTCGGGGATGAGGTCGGTGCCGGCGCGCCGGTTCCGGTCCCGGCACAGCTCGTACACCAGCGTCTTAGGCACGTCCTTGATGACGGCGAAGCCTCCGGCCGAGTCCCCGTAAAGCGTCGAGTACCCGGTGGCCATCTCGCTCTTGTTGCCGGTGGTCAGCACGATCCAGCCGTTCTCGTTGGACAGGGCCATGAGCAGCACGCCCCGGATCCTCGACTGGAGGTTCTCGTCGGTCAGCCCCAGTGGGTCCCCTCCGATCAGCGGCCCCACCAAGCCGGCCATGGCCCGGTGGGCAGCATCGATGGGTGCGGTCTGGATGTCGATCCCCAACTTTCCGGCTAGGGACAACGCGTCGGCTATGGAGCCCGAGCTCGAGTACCGCGAGGGCATAGCCACCCCGTGTACGTGCTCAGCCCCCAGGGCGTCGACGGCGACGACGGCCACCAGGGAAGAGTCGATCCCGCCGGACAGGCCGATCACCGCGTCGGTGAACCCGTTCTTTCGCACGTAGTCGCCGGTGCCGAGGACGAGAGCCTCGTACACCTCTCGGGTGGTATCGAGCACCGGGGCGATCGCTCCCCGGCCTCCGCTCGACGGCCCGTCGCCGGCAGCCGACCGGCTCGCCGTGCTCACCTGCACCCGCGGGAACACCGGTTCGGCCGGGCCTCCCGACGCCGGCGCATCGCCGTCGAGCTCGAGGTCCACCACCAGGATGTCCTCCACGAACTGGCCGGCTGCGGCCACCAGCTCGCCCGAGGCCCCCATCACCAGCGACGCGCCGTCGAAGACCAACTCATCCTGGCCGCCCACCTGGTTGACGTAGGCAATCGCGCACCCCGACTCGCCCACCCGGTCTGACAGCACGGCCAGACGGTCGTCACGGCGCCCGATCGAATACGGGGAGGCGTTGAGGTTCACCACCAGCCGTGCCCCGGCCCGCCCCTGGTCGGCCACCGGGCCGCCTGGGAACCAGACATCCTCACAGACCGTCATGGCGACGGGCACACCGGCGATCACATACAGGACGTACGGCTCGGTGCCGGGGGCGAACCAGCGCTGCTCGTCGAAGACGCTGTAGTTGGGTAAGAAGCGCTTGTGGTACGTCCCCACCAGCTCGCCGTTCACGCACAGCGCGGCGGCGTTGAACAGGCGGCCCTGCTCGTCGATGTCCACGAACCCGAAGGCAGCGGCACACGTTCCGCTGGCGGCCACGACCCGGTCGACGGCGGCCAGGTTGTCGGCGATGAACCCCGGCCGGCTCAGGAGATCCTCAGGGGGGTACCCGGTGATGGCCAATTCGGGGAAGATGGCCAGGTCACCGCCGGCGCGCGCTGCGTCGTCCAGCGCGCTGATGACGCGTTCAGCGTTTCCGTCGAGGTCGCCGACGACCGTGTTGAGCTGGCAGGCCACCAGCCGCAGTCGGGGCATGTCCGTCAGCTTACCGGTGGGTTCGGCGCCCCCCGGTACTCGGTCGGGCCGGGTCAGAGCGCCCGTTTGTAACCCTCGTGGCTGGCCACGAAGCCATGGCCCTCGTAGAACCGGTGAGCGTCGGCCCGCGCCTTGTTGCTGGTCAGTTGTATCCGGTAGCAATCCGAGGCCGCGGCGCGAGCCACGGCCTCCTCCACCAGCCGGCCCCCGATGCCGCGCCCCCGCCAGTGGGGATGGACGTGCACCGACTCGATCTCGGCGCAGCGGCCCCCAACCGCTTGGAAGTGCCGGAACACGATGAGCTGACACATGCCCACCACCGCGTCGTCGAGCTCGGCCACCAGGACGACGCACCCGGTGGTGGCCTGGATCTCCACCAGGGCAGTCTGATACGACGCCACCCGGTCGGGATCCTCGGTGCCTGCCCGGTCGGGATCCTCGGTGCCATCGACGAGCGCGCCCTGGATCAACAGCTCGACCAGATGAGGGACATCGGCCGGTTGCGCCCCCCTGATGGCTGGGGCAAGCTCGGACTCGGTCACGGGTCCGACTGTAGAACGGCGGCAACGGTGACCGATTAACCTGTTCACACCCACTTATCGGCAGAAACCCGCTGGCCGATACAGGGTGCCGAGTTCAAGCCGGAGAAAGCGAAGATCCTCGTCTGTGACCCATCGGCTGTGACCCATCGGCGGAGCGCAACGGCACCAGAGTTCACGGAGCATTCACAATCGGGTAACGGCATCGAAACGATGACCTGCAAGGGTACGACCGGCATAGCGCCGGACCGCTGTGGCATTGCTGGGCGCTGAAGGTAAGTTGCCTGCCCGGCGATAGCGTGTGGTCTGGTCGAAATGTGCCAGCCCCAATCGAGCAGCAGAGGAGCAGGAGTGCCTTACCAAGCCGAGTACATCTGGATCGACGGGACCAGGCCGTCGCCGCTGATCCGTAGCAAGACGAAGGTCGTCAAGGATGGCGAGGAGCCAGGCATCTGGGGCTTCGACGGTTC
>DASXMT010000433.1:0-1543 GCA_036495505.1 Acidimicrobiales bacterium
ACCGAATAGTGCACGCCCCGCCACTCGATCTGGGGGATGGCCACGTGGACTCTCCGGGCCTCCACAGAGGCGGTGTCGAACCGCCGACGGGGCGAGGGCGAAAGCATCGGGGCCTCGATGGCGAACCGGTCGGCGGGGATCTCACCCATGCCCCGATGAAGCCGGCTGTGGACGCGTTCTTCGATCCAGCGCTCGGCCCGCTCGTTGAGCTCGGCCACGCTGGTGGGTACGCCGGTGGCGCCACATTCTTCCAAGAAACGCTCCTTCACGTCTCGGAAGGGACGTTCCACCTTGCCCTTCCGCTTGGCGTCTCTGGCCTGGCAGGCCCGGATCTCGGTCCCATGGAACTGGGCGAAGGCGACTGCCGGCGGATACAGGGTGAACCGACGCCCCTGGGACTGGCCGAGAGCCCCCATTCGGTCGGTGCGGCAGACCTTGGTCACCCCGCCGACACGCTCGAAGAACCGGACGAGGCCCTCGAAGGTGTACTCCCGGTCGATGGAGCGGGCGAACCACCAGATGCGCACCCGGGACCAACACAGCACGCATTGGAAACAGTGAATCTCACCGAGGCCCCATGCCCTCGTCCAGTGGGAGACCTCCGACCAGTCGAACTGGCACTCCTCACCGGGGCCGGTCACGATCGGGGTGGATGCCGCCGGTGCCGCGGTGAACCGGGGTCCCCGCAGGTCGTTGAGGTGACGGGCCACGGTCACATAGGAACCGACATAGCCCTCGGCGGCAATCAGCTCGAACACGCTGGTGGCCAACAGACGCGGTGCAGCCCGCACCAGCTCGGCGATCCGGGCGGCCCAGACCTCGTCGATCACCGGCGGCACAGAGCTCACCCGCTTGGTCGGTGGGCCGCCGTTCTTCAACCAGTCGCTGATGGTGCTCGGGTGATAGCCGGTCTCCTCGGCGATCTCTCTGATGGTGAGGCCTTGGCGTTTCATCGCCTTGACGTCCATGAACTCCTCCTGGGTCATCATTTCCGTGGTCCCTCCAGTGGGCTTGGTGCAGTGGATGCCCAAGACCCTGGAGGGGCCGATAACCGGCCGGGTGGATGCCGGCCAGGAGGAACGCAGGAGTCAGCTCAACGCGGGTTTGGCTGATTACAGAACGCGGTTTTCGATGATCGCCGATCGCGACTTTCGATGATTACAGAACGCGGGTTTCAGAGATCGCGCACAGCCGGACCCATCGAGGTCAGGGCGCCACGGGTCGACGACCGGCGGGTGAACGAGCAGACCGGGAGCGCTGCCGGTTCCGGTCGTCGATCCTCCCGCCCTGGGCCCGCAAGTCGCCCAAGGTGGCCGAGGTCCTGCCCCTGATGTACCTCCACGGGATGAGCTCGGGCGACTTCGTCCCCGCACTCGAGGAGTTCTTCGGATCGGCGGCGGGACTGTCGGCTTCGGTGGTCACCCGGCTCACCACCGAATGGCAAAAAGAGCGGGACCAGTTCGCCCATCGGTCGCTGAAAGACGTCGACTACGTCTACGTGTGGGCCGACGGCATCCACTTCAACGTTCGCTTGGAAGAGGCC
>DASXMT010000434.1:0-10050 GCA_036495505.1 Acidimicrobiales bacterium
CCACGTCGGACAGCTCGGCCACTTTGGACAGTTCAACCAGTTCGGCCAAGTCGGCCAGGACGGCATCCGTGTCCGCACCCATCTCCGCTGCTGGCTGCGTCGGCGTCCTACTCCGCGGTGGTGCCACCGGACCGGAGTCGCCTGATGGTGCGGGTCGGCTGTAGGACAGCACGTGACCCACCACCTCCCGCATGGCGATGTCGATGGTTCCACCGTTGCCGCCCACCACGGCGGCAAGGGCGGCCACGGCGGCGTGCAGCCCGGTGATGGGGTCGGCCGCAGCATCGGCGCAGAACAGGGGAGGACCCCCTTCGTCCTCTCGGGTCACCCACCCGGCACCGGCGGCGGCGTCGTCGCCCAACGCCACCCGATTGCGCCACGGACCGACGCGCCCGTAACCGGTGATGCTGATCCAAGCCTGGTGGGGTTGGGCGTAAATGCCCAGGTGTTCGAGCGCCCGGGGCCTCGACGCCTCGATGACCACGTCGGCGCTGGCCACCAGGGCCGGGAAGAGCCCCGTAGCAGCCACCGGCATCGTCACGCTCTCCTTGCCTCCCTGAAGCAGGTCGAAGAACGATCGTGGCCCCTGGCGGCCCGGGTCGGGACGTCTCGGGTCCTCGACCTTGACCACCCGACAGCCGGCGGCGATGAGGAGGGAGGCTGCCAGTGGGCCAGCCCATAGCGCGGAGAGATCCACCACCAGCGGTCGTGCTCGTGAGGCGGCCCGGCTCGGACCGAGCTGGCCGAGATCGCTGCAGATCCGAGCTGGGGGCAGACACGGTGCTGTGCCGTCGTGCAGCCAGGGTGCCGACGGCCACTGCTGGCCCCTGGCGGCGTACTGCTCGTCGACCTGGCCGTTGGCCCCTTCGTGCCCGCCGACCACGGCGACCGGGATGCCCAACAGCTGGGCGCGATCGGCGATGGCGCACACCGACTGGCGCTGGGCGAACGAGACCACCGACGCCCAGGGGTCGTTTCCAATGGGACCCTCGAGCCAGGCGGGCAGCAGTTCGAGGTCGGAGTCCCGGCTCAGGTTCACCGCCAGCCAGCCGTCCTCGCCGGCTACCAGGTGACAGGATCCGCCGTTGGAGACGCTGCCGTTGCGGTGATGGCCGAAGTGGGCCGCCCGCTCGCCGAGTAACGCTGACCCGTCGAGAGGACCGGCTGACCCGACGAGAGGACCGGCTGGCCCGTCGAGAGGACCGGCCGCCCCGTCGTCGGGACCAGGCCCACCCCGGGCGGCGGTCAGGAGACGGAGGGCCAGGGCTGCGCCGTCGAGGCAGGTGGCCACGTCGCCCGGCGCCAGCAGGGGAGGACCGTCAGCTCGGCCGGTCAGGCCCATGGCCCCCGAAGACGCCCACGACCGGGCCGGGGTTGGACTGGGAGCGGCGTGGATGACGGGAAAGTTGGCATCGTGCAGAGAGCGGGTCGAGTCCACGGCGGCGACAACCGGTAGCCAGGCCAGCGTTTTGGAAGACACTTCGCCCTTGAACAGGATCTTTCCCAGGTCGAGACCCCATGACTGGGCCTCTTCCGCTCGCCTTGCCGGGCCCGTCACCCGGACGACTTCGGCTCCGAGAAGCGCAAGCAGATGGCCGGCATAGGCGCAGGCGAAGTCCTCGCCGACCTCCAAGAAGCGGATACCGGCGAGGGGCAGTCCCCTATGCGGGGTGACATCCGGGCCCACGGCGGGTGGGTCGGGTCGGGCGAACATGGCGCCAACGCTAGAGAAGTTTGGCGATGGCATTGGCGGCGCCGGCTCGGACCCCCGCTCCACGCCCTGCCTCGGCGCGTCGGGCTTCCGGGTCATAGGGTGATGCCCGGAGCTTCGAAGCGGTCCGCGCCGAGCCAGAGAGCCGAGTGTCCGCGCCGAGTCAACGAGCCAAGTCAACGAGGAGTGCCATGACAACGACCGAGTCCATCCCCAGTGCCGTCCACATTGGTGCATCCGACCTGCCCTTCGTCGACATCGGTGACGGGAGCAAGCTGAAGGTCATCCAGGTGAAAGCGGAGGAGGGCCTCTGGATCGTGGAGAACATCTTCCAGCAGGGCTACGAAGTGCAGACCCATCGCCATACCGGTCCGGTCTACGCCTACACCGTGTCGGGGGCGTGGAAGTACAAGGAGTATGAGTACGTCAACCGTCAGGGCTCGTTCCTCTACGAGCCGGCCGGTTCCGTGCATACGCTCCAGTGCGTCGAAGACAACACCCAGGTCTGGTTCCAGATGTATGGGGCCAACCTCAACCTGGACGCCAGTGGGAACATCGAGAGTGTCTTCGACGGCACCGGGACCTTGGCCGCGTACTACGCGCTGTGCGAGGCCGAAGGTCTTCCGCGACCCAACGTGTTGGTCGGCTGATGCCGACGCTGGTCGACCTGTCCGATCCCGACACCTTCGTGGGCGGCGTCCCCCACGAGGCGCTCACCGAGCTCAGGCGCACCGATCCCGTCTACTTCCAGGAGATGAAGGACGACACCGGCTTCTGGGCCCTGTTGAAGCACGCGGACGTGGTCCATGCGGCTCGAAACCCGAACCTGTTCTCGGCCAGCGAGGGCGGGGTGGTCATCGAGACGTTGGCCCCCGAACAGGTCGAGCAGATGCGAGGCATGCTCCTGGCCATGGACCCGCCCCGTCACGTGGACTACCGGCGTCCGATGGCCGAGCATTTCCGGCGCAAGGTGATCGAGGCGATGGACGGCCAGATCCGTGGGATCTGCCAGGACGTGGTCGCTGGAATCGACGAGACGGGTGAGGTGGAGTTCGTGCACGGGGTGACCTCGGCCATCCCCTCTCGTGTCATCGGCCAGCTCATGGGCCTGCCCGAAGCAGACTGGCCGCACATCCACGAGCTGGCCGAGCGCAACACCAGCGGGCAGGATGCCGACTACGCCAGTGACGATCCCAATGCGGGCACGATGGAGATGGCCGTCTACGCCATGGAGCTGGCCGCCCGGCGTCGAACCGAGGAGCCCGCTCCCGACCTGACCTCGATCATCCTGGGAACCGAATTCGGCGGCCGGCTCATGGACGACATCGAGTTCGCCACCTTCTTCGTACAGCTGGTCACCGCCGGGAATGACACCACCAAGATCATGCTCTCCTCGGGCCTTCTGGCTCTCTTGCGCCACCCTGATCAGCTGCGGGAGCTGCGAGAGGACCCGTCTCTGATCCCCGCGGCCGTCGAGGAGATCCTCCGGTGGGCCAATCCCCTGCACTATTTCAGGCGAACGGCGACGGCCGATGCGGTGGTCCGAGACGTCAAAATCTCCTCCGGCGACAAGGTCGCGATGTACTACACCTCGGCCAACCGGGACGAGGATCTCTTCGACGACTCCCAGCGGTTCGACATCCACCGGCATCCCAATCCGCACTTGGCCTTCGGCATCGCCGAGCACTTCTGCCTCGGTGTTCATCTCGCCCGGCTGGAGGGACGGGTGTTCTTCGAGGAGCTGTTGGGCACATTCTCGGACATCGAACTGGCCGGCGAGCCGGTGAGGGTGCGGTCCAACCTGAACAACGGGTTGAAGCGCCTTCCCGTCCGGATGCAGCGCTGACCTGGGCAGTGCTGAGCTGAGGGAGCGGTGGTCCGATCGAGCCGTTGAGCAGAGTTGAACTGACCGGACCTGGACAGCGGCCCGATCGAGCCGGTGGGGCGACTCGCGTAGCTTGACCGCATGGGTATCTACGAGATCGAAGGCGTCGTCCCGGTGGTCGACCCCACCGCGTTCGTCCATCCCGAAGCCGTTCTCATCGGGGATGTGGTGATCGCCGCCGGTTGCTACGTGGGACCGCTGGCCAGCTTGCGCGGCGACTTCGGCCGGGTGATGGTGCATGCCGGCGCCAACGTCCAGGACGGCTGCGTCCTGCATTGTTTCCCTGGTCGAGACGTGGTGGTCGAACAAGATGGGCACATCGGTCACGGAGCCGTGTTGCACGGCTGCCACATCGGTCGCGGCGTCCTGGTGGGCATGAACAGCGTGGTCATGGATGGTGCCGTCATCGGCGACTTCACCTTCGTGGGCGCCTGCTCCTTCGTGAGAGCCGAGATGGAGGTACCAGCGCGCCACGTGGTCGCCGGAAACCCGGCCCGGGTGCTCCGAGAGCTGACCGATGCCGAGATGGCTTGGAAGGCCAACGGGACGGGGGTCTATCAACAGCTGGCCCGACGGTCCCGCGCCAGCCTCCGTCCAGCCCTTCCACTCTCGGCCCTCGAGGAGGGCCGTCCTCAACTCAACACCGGTCACGATGCGGCGGTGCCCCTCAGGGAGTATCGCCGGTCCTAATCGGATCGCCGACCCGTTTGCTCCCGGCGCTCAGCTGCGCCCAACGGACTGTCGGAATGCGGCGACCATCTCGGCGAGCGAGTCGGCTCTCGCGCTCGGCTCGAGGGTGAGGGCGACGGGCGCTCGAAAGTCGGTGACGCCCGCCTCGGCCAGGGCAGGGACCGCTTCCATGGTGCGTGCCAGATCGATCGACCGGTCCGGTCCCTTCACGACGGGCAAGCTCCCGAAAACCTGGAAACCGCCGGCGTCACGTCCGGCAGCGGCAAGCGCCTCGCGCAACCGGGCAATGCCGACGACCGGGTCTTTGGCATCGGGCCCCCAGGGGATCCAGCCGTCACCGAATCGGACCACGCGATCGATGACCCGGTCGTTGAGGGTGCCGCTTACCAAGATGGGCACGCCCCCGGACTGCAGGGGCTTGGGCATGCAGTGGATGCCTTCGAAGTGGAGCCCGTCGCCGTCGAAGTTGGCGCGCTCCTCCCGCCACAGCGTCTGGCACACGGCCAACGCCTCGTTGAGCAGGCGGCCTCGACCTTCGAAGCTCAGGCCGGCGGCCTCGTACTCCTCTCGTTGCCATCCCACCCCCACCCCGAGGTCCAAGCGACCCCCGGAGAGCACGTCCAAGGTGGCGGCTTCCTTGGCCAGCACGACAGGCCGACGGAGGGCGGCCTGCAGGATCCCGGTGGCGAGCCGGACCGTGGTGGTGATGCCGGCCAGGACTGATAGCAGGGTGAGCGGCTCGAGCCACATCCCGTCGGGTCCCGTGGGCTGCTTCCCGCCCTCGATGCCGCCCACCGTGCTGTCTCCGTAGGCCTCGAGGTTTTCACCGAACACCACGTGGTCGCTGATGGCGATGCGGTCGACGCCCGCCTGGTCGGCCGCTTTGGCCGCCTCCAAGAGGGGCTGCCAGCTCCCGGGATCGGTGGCCGAGAAGTTCTTGAGCATGACGGACAGCTGCGGTGTGGGCATGGGCTTGCTGGATTCTCCCCTGGATAATTTGCGCATCGTGGCGGTGCCGTTCCCGACGGCGTCAGGTCGCGCCACGACGTGACGGCGACCGGCCAAGCATCTGCCACCGGGCGACGACTGTCAATCGATTGCGGTGAGCGGTCCGGAGCTGGGTCGGATCCGGCGGGTCGGATCCAGTGGTCTGCCCATGGCTCGGATCGGATGGCTCGCCTCCGATGGCTTAACCTCGCGGCAATGGATGAGGACGCCGTTCAAGAAGCCATCGACCATGTCGCGCTGACCAGGGTGCAGTCGGCCTACGCCGACGTGGTGAACCGGCGGGCTTGGGACGACTTTGCGCAGCTGTTCCTGCCTGATTGCAGGATCATCGTCGACAAGCAGTCGCAGGAGCCACTGACATTCGTGGGCCCCACGCAGATAGGTGACTTCATTGGACGCTCGATCGACGGCTTCGAATTCTTCGAGTTCGTCATCTTGAACGCGCACACTGTTATCGGCGCCGGAGGTGGAGGACCGGACACTGCGTCCTCCCGGATGTTCATGTGCGAACTACGCCAGGATCGGGCCAGTGGACAGTGGACCAATGCATTCGGCGTTTATCACGACGAGTTCCGCAAAGTGGATGGCCAGTGGTGGTTTGCCCAGCGCAACTACCAGTCGCTGGCTCGGACTGGTCGCGGTCAAGTGTTCCAGTTCCCCTCCGACCCCCCGTTCACCGGCCTGATGGCCGAGCCCGACTGACGTGTGCTGGGGTTTAGGTCGATCGGCGCTGCTCTACCCGCAGTTTGGATGACCAACCGGCGGCGGGTGTCGGGATCGCCGAGGGGCTCGAGCGACAAGGGAGCGGTCGGCCAAGGCGCGGGCGCCAAGGCGCGGTCGGCAACAAACCGGTAGCGTTCGGGCGAAAGAAACGGGCCACAGAGAGCCACAGAGAATGGCGCAGCGTCTTCGGTGACCAGCGCAGGGGGTGTACATCATGGCTGAAGGTCGTGTTGCCGGAAAGGTTGCTTTTGTGACCGGAGCGGCCAGGGGGCAGGGTCGTGCGCATGCGGTGCGCCTGGCCCAGGAGGGTGCGGATCTCATCATCTGCGACATCTGTGCCGAGTTCGACACCACCAGCTATCCCGGAGCCGTACCGGCCGAGCTGGCCGAGACGGTCACCCTGATCGAAAAGGAAGGCCGGCGCGCCGTGGCCCGGCACGTCGATGTCAGGGATTTCGATGCTCTGCAGTCGTTGGTCAATGATGGTGTTGCCGAGCTCGGCCGTCTCGACATCGTCGTGGCCAATGCCGGCATCGACAGCGCCAACCTCAGCTGGGAGATCACCTCGGAACAATGGGACGAGCTGGTCGGTATCAACCTGAAAGGGGTGTGGCAAACGGCGAAAGCGGCGATACCCACCATGATCGAACAGGGAACAGGGGGGTCGATCATCCTGACCAGCTCGACGGCGGGTCGAAAGGGCCTCCCCTTCAAGGCGCACTACAGCGCAGCCAAGCATGGGGTGGTCGGGCTGTGCCGCGTCCTTGCCGCCGAGCTTGGCGAGTACGACATCCGGGTCAACACCATCAATCCCGCCGGCGTGGCCACGGCCATGGTGACCGACCCCCACCTGCAAGAGCTCATCAACTCCAAGGCCGAGACACTCGGTCCCATCTTCATGAACACGCTGCCCCATATGTTCATGAAGCCCGAGGACATCGCCGCGCAGGTCGCCTTCCTGGCCAGCGATGAGTCCAGGTACATGACCGGTTCCCAAATCGTCGTGGACATGGGCAACACCGCTCGCTGAGCAACGCGAGGACCACATGAGCATCACCATCGACCTGTCCGAGACGAGCGCGCTGGTGACCGGTGCGGGAGCGGGCATCGGGTCCGAGATCGCGCGCTGGCTGGCCAGGGCTGGATCCTCAGTCTCCGTCGCCGACGTTCGGGCGCAACACGCCCACCGCGTCGTCGAAGCCATCGTGGGGGAGGGCGGACGCGCCCACGCCATTGTGGCTGACTGCCGGCAGGACGAGGAGGTGGACCGCATGGTCGACGAGGCCTCCGCCGCGTTCGGCGGCCTCGACATTGCCGTCAACAACATCGGCATGATGGCCGGCCGGGGGACGGGCCCATCCACCACCCTGGACGGGGAGTACTGGCGCGACATCCTCGACCAGAACCTCGTGCTGACCGCGCTCTGTGCCCGGGCCGAGGCCCGGGTCTTCCTCGAGCAGGGTCGTGGCGGCGTGATGATCAACGTGAGCTCGGGCGAGTCGACCCGACCGTCCCCGTACATGGCCGCCTATGCCGCGTCCAAGGCGGCGATCAACCACCTGACCCAGAGCCTGGCCGTCGAGCTCGGTCCCTCGGGCATTCGCGTGGTTGCAGTGGCCCCGGGGACCACCCTCACCGAGACGGTGCGCGAGGGGTTCTCCGATGACCTGATCGCGGCGACGGTGGCCTCGACGCCGCTCCAGCGGATGACCGAGCCCGACGAGCTGGCCCGCCTCACTGTCTTTTTGGCCTCGGACCTGGCTCGTTGCATCACCGGTCAGCTGATCCTGGCCGATGCCGGTGCCCACCTCTCGCGGACCCGACCGTCGGCCATCGGCCGCCCATGATCCTTCGCTCGGCGCGGGCTGTCAGCCGTCGACGAGCCTGCCTGCGGCCGTCGGCCTCGCATGACCCTGCCCGAGGCCATCAGCCCCCCTTGAGCCTGCCTGCGGCCGTCGGCCTCGCATGACCCTGCCTGCCGGCTCGGCGGCGATCGACGCTCACGTGCACGTGGCCAGTGACGATGAGGACCGCTACCCGCGGCACCCGACCGGTATGGCTAGCGACTGGTGGCGGCGGGGCCGCTACCAGGTCGACGACGTACATGGCACCCTCATGGAAGCAGGCGTGGCCCAGATGGTGATCGTCCAGGCGGCCGGCGTCTACGACGAGGACAATCGGTACGTGGTCGACATGGCCGGGCAACACCCCGAGTCGGTTCGGGCCGTGGTCGTCGTGGACCCTGACGCGCCTGGGGCGCCTGCGACGATCACCGAACTGGCATCGCTCAGGGGAGTGGCCGGAGTGCGGTGCATGGCGGTCCGACCCAGTGCCACCTGGGTGGGGACCACCAGGACCGACGAGGCATTCGCGTCAGCCGCTGAAGCCGGACTGACCGTGGTCCTCACCGTCTTCGGTGCTGACCTCCGATTGCTCCGTCCGACGATGGAACGGTTCCCTGATGTTCGGGTCGTACTCGACCATTGCGCCTTCCCCGCCATGGAGGGGCCGACCATGGGGCCGGACGCTCCGCTCCGTGCCCTCGCCGACCTGCCCCAGGTGACCGTCAAGATCACGTCGCACAACCTGGGCCCGTTGGCTGAAGCCGGTGGTGGCCGCCCCTTTGTCGAGCAGCTCGTGGGTTGGTTCGGGACCCATCGCATGCTCTGGGGGTCCGACTACCCCCAGACGCCCCACGACACCTATGCCGGTCTGGCCGGCCTGGCCGTCGAGGCCTTTACCGATCTGGTTCCACACGAGGTAGCCGCAGTGCTTGGTGACAACACCCGGCACCTCTTCGGGTTCGCCGCCGAGGCCAGTAGCCCTGACGGGCCACCATTGGCCTGATCCAATCCTGTATGTGTCTGTCCGTTGTAGAGTGGGGCTAAAGTGCGGGACGAGTAGACAAACCTGCCGTCCTCATGGCCCGGGGGGCTTCCATGACAGCAACCGATGCGGTACGTGATCAGGTCCTGATCGAGCTGGACGACGAATCTCCCGAACGGCTCTACGAGCTGTTCGAGGCCAATGGTTGGGGCGACGGGTTGCCCCTGGTGGCCCCGACGACCGGCCGAGTGGATGCCATGCTCGAGCATGCGGCGGGGAATCCGGACGAGGTCCTCGCCACCTTGGCCCCACGCTTCGGCCGGCTTACCCGTCGGGTGGTGGCTATCAATGCCGTGCTGGCAGGATGCCCGCCCGAGGTGTTCCCTGTCGTGCTCACTGCCGCGCTGGCCCTGTCTCACCCCGAAGCCAATCTACGCGGCGTGAACGCCACGACCCATCCGGTCTCGTTCATGACCATCGTGCACGGAGAGATCGCCCAGACGGCCAAGTTCAACGCCGGCGTCGGTGCCTTCGGTCCCGGCAATCGGGCCAATGCCACCGTGGGGCGGGCCATTCGGCTGTTGATGTTGCACGTGGCCGGGGCCCGGCCTGGTTTCGGCGACGCCGCTACCCAGGGTCAGCCGTCCAAGTACACCTACTGTGCCGCCGAGAACGTGGATGAGAGCCCGTGGCCGAGCTACCCGGCCAGTATCGGGGTCAACGCAGCCAGTGCCGTGACGGTGCACTGCGGCGAGAACCCGCACAACGTGCACGACATGGAGGCGGAAGGCGATCCGGTGACGATCCTAGGCAAGTACGCGTCGGCCATGACGTCGCTCGGCATGAACAACGCCTGCATGCCCTTCGCCGAGTTCTTCGTCGCCTTCGGACCCGAACACGCCCAGAGCCTGGCCAAGGTGGGGCTCGATCGCGACGGCATCGCCTCGTACCTGCACGAACACGCTGCCCTACCCCTCCGCGACTTTCATCGCCACTTCAAAGGCTACGGACGCACCATCTGGCAAGAGCTCTCGGACGAGGACGAGCTGAGCGGGATGACCACCGACGGGGGGAAGATCCGCATCATGGTGGTCGGGGGCCCGGGCAAGCACGGCTCGATCATCCCATCGTGGGGCATGACCAGAAGTGTGACGCTGCCCCTCACAGCGTGACCGTAGGCCATCGTCCGCCCCCGACCACCCAGACC
>DASXMT010000435.1:0-1938 GCA_036495505.1 Acidimicrobiales bacterium
CCAGACCGAGATCTACCCCGGCCCAGACGCCAAGGTGGTTCCATCTGGATCATCCACCTGACCGCTGGATCATCCACCTGAACGGTGGATGTGGTGACAAACGGCAGTCGAATGCCGCGGCGCCCAGGAGGTGGCTGAGCGATCGACCGCCGAAGGCTCGGTGATTTTCGCGGCCCCTATGTCGATCATCGGTCGCTACGCACACCAGGGCCGACAGGCGGCATCCGGGTTGAAGGAGGTCGTCGAAGACGTAGCCCATGGCGGGGGTATGCAAGTCGGGGACCCGCCACGGCGAGGTTGTGGCGGAGCGCTCCGATTCGGTACAAGCTTTCAAGACGAATTGACCCGTCCTGACGTCAGGGAATCCGTCCGGCGATGGCCATATCGACGGCCTCGTCGCCGTACCGGAGGCGGGCGATCTTCTCGAGCGACGGTGCTCTGCGGAGCTCGTTGCCGCCTTCGATGGCCAGGCTTTGTCCGGTCACCCATGCGGACTCTGGACCGGCCAAGAAGCGCACGCCGGCGGCGATGTCCTCGGGGGTGCCGGTCCGTCCAAGAGGCTTCTGGCTCCTGAACTCCTCCAGGATCTCCGGGTCCGAGAACAACGCCGAGACGTTATTGCTGGCCGTCTTGGTCAGCCCCGGGCGGACGGCATTGACCCGGATGGCATGATGGCCGAACTCGTCCGCCGCCACTCGCACCATCGCGTCGAGACCGGCTTTTCCCGCGCAGTAGCCGGCCATGAACGGCCAGGACATCGTGGCCGCATCGGAGGAGATGCACACGATCGTTCCGCCACCGCTCGTGACCATGACGGGTACGACGTGTTTGATGGCGAGAAAGGCGCCCACGATGTTCCGACGGAGCTCTTCCAACAGGACGTGCTCGTCGAGGACCAGGAACGGAGCGATGGTGCCACCGCCCACGGTGGCCACGCAGATGTGGAGCGCCCCGAGCGCGGCTGACGCCTCGCGAACTGCTCCCTGGACGTCCTCGGCCACCATGGCGTCACCGGCGAACCAACTCAGCTCTGCGTCGTCACCAAGCGTTGATCGAAGCTCGGCGACCGTGGCCTCCAGCGTTGCCGGGGTTCTTCCCATGAGAGTCACGGCGGCACCGTCTTGGGCCAGTGCTCGGGCGCAGGCGCTTCCAATCCCACCGGCGCCCCCGGTAATCAGGGCGGCCTTGCCCGCGAGTGGGAGTCCTGTGGTCATCGTTGCTCTCCTTGGTCGATGGCGGCACTACCGGTCTGCGGGTTGTCTCGAGATCTCTCTGTGCTCTCAGTTGGACTCGAGGCGGTAGGGGTCGACGAGTCGGACCAAACGCTCGAGCTGAGCGGTGACGTTGCCCTCGTCGCCGGGGTCGACGCGAAACGTCACCCTGACCAGGTCCATCTTTAGGTAATCCTCGATAGCCTCGGCGGTGGGGGTGCCCTGTTGAAGCATCACCGGAACGGGTGCCTTGCCCTGTTCGGCGGCCATCGTTTGCAGCTCGTCGATCCGCAATTTCAAGTCCCGACCGTCGAGGTGACGACCGCTCGCTATCCAGCCATCGCCGAACTGCAACACCCGCTTGGCCGTGGTCGGTCCGCTGCCACCGACCAGCACCGGCGGGTGGGGTTTCTGCACCGGTTTGGGCCACTGCTTCATCGAGTTGATCCGAACGCACGTCCCTTCGTAGCTAGCCACCTCGTTGGTCCAGATCAGCTTCATCGCCTCGACTCGTTCACGGAATATCGTCCATCGGAACCGCGGGTCGGAACCATGATTGGCCAATTCCTCGAGATTCCAGCCGGCGCCGACGCCGAGGACGACCCGGCCCCCGGAGAGATGGTCGAGGGTGGACACACGCTTGGCCAGCATGATCGGGTCGTGATCGGGAATGACCAGCGTGCTGGTGCCCAGTCGGATTCGAGAGGTGACGGCAGCCACCGCCGCC
>DASXMT010000436.1:0-3358 GCA_036495505.1 Acidimicrobiales bacterium
CCGATACAGCTTCACCGCCGCAACGTTGTCACCGTCCACGTAGAGCATCCCTACCCGTATCCCGGCGTGGGCCAGCCATGACAGGCCCGCTTCGGTCAGCGAGCGACCGAGCCCCCGGCCTTGGAAGTCCGGGTCCACGGAGATGACGTAGATCTCACCGAGCTGGGGGTCAGTGTCGCGGTGGATCTTGGTCCAGCAGGATCCGGCCAGCCGACCGTCCACTTCGTAGAGCAGGAGACCGGCAGGATCGAACCACCCCTCCCGCTCCCGTTCCACCAGCTCTTCCACCGACCATCCGCCCTGTTCGGGGTGACTGGCGAAGGCTCGATTGTTGACCGCCAGCCAGGCGGCTTCGTCCTTGCCGGGGCGGAACGCTCGGGTCGCGAGGGCATCGCCCCGGCCCTGGGATTGAGGACCCAGCGGCAGCGGGACTCTCATCTGGATCAGGTCGCGCCCGGGCTCGAGCCCGTTGGCCTCGGCGATACGGTCGTGGACGGCGGAGGCCCGCGGCGCCCAGAAGTAGACCTGGCCGCCGCCTTGCCGGCCGATCTCTTCGAGTAGTGAACCGAGCAGGACACAGCCCAGGGGCTCAGCATCTGAGGCCCGATGATCCGGGTGGATCACGATCTCGATACCCCAGCTCTCGTTGCCCCGGCTGAGGTGTCCATAACCCACCAGGCGACCGGAGCCGACCTGCCGAGCCAGGGATCGGGCGCCGGCCGCTCCACTCGAGGCGGCGTTGACCTCGATGCGTTTCTGCTCGCTGAGGGCCGGATGTCCATCGACGGCGGCGACAGCGGCGAGAAGCTCGGTGACGTCGGCCTGGTCGAACGGGCCGATCTCACGATGCACCTCGACTTGGATTCCGTCCACGGGATGCAAGCTATCCGTTCATGAGAGGGGCGCCGTCGGGCTTCGTCGAGCGAGCCCCTGGCTCGGCAGGAACGAGCTGCCGGTAGAGTCCGCCAGTGATGAGCCGTCCCCGATCTGCCGCCGGCCGTGCCCGTGTAACCGTTGAGCGATTGGCGGCGGAGTTCCCCGGCACCGCCGATGACTTGTGCGCCTTGCGCCACCAGAACCCCTTTGAGCTGTTGGTGGCCACCATCCTTTCCGCCCAATGTACCGACGAGCGGGTGAACATGGTCACGCCGGCCCTGTTCGCCCGATACCCGGACGCGGCGGCCATGGCGGTCGCCGACCCTGAGGTAGTCGAGGAGATGATCCACTCCACCGGGTTCTTCCGGGCGAAGGCCCGCAATTTGATCGGGATGGCCAGCGCCCTCACCGAACGATTCGACGGCGAGGTGCCGACCCGGCGCGAGGACCTCGTCACCCTTCCCGGTGTTGGCCGGAAGACGGCGAACGTCATCCGCAGCGTTGCCTTCGGGCTTCCCGGCCTTCCCGTTGACACACACGTCGGTCGACTGGCCATCCGATTGGGACTCACCACCGAGACGGATCCGGTGAAGGTGGAGCTGGCTCTGGACAAGCTGGTCCCTGCGGCAGAGCGCGGCGCGTTCAGCCTGCGACTGATCCTGCACGGGCGCAAGACTTGTGTAGCGCGCACACCGCGTTGCACCACCTGCATCCTGTCTGACTTCTGCCCCTCGTCGACAGCGCCCACGGGTGCGAGGACGGACAACAAGACGGTCAACAGGACAGTAACGAAGACAGTGAAAAGGACGGTCGAGCAGCCCGACTGAAGGCAGCTGAGGTGACCAAGGTCCGCTGAGGTACCGGGCGGCACCGCAGCAAGCGATCCTCCGCATCAAGCTGGCGCGGCTCCTAGCGCCGGGCCTTGCGGTCCTGGGACGCGCTGAGCCGCGACAGCCGGCGAGAGGCACCCCCGAGCGCCCGCTCGATGGCAAACAGCTCCGAGGCCACTTCCTCGTTGTGGGCGGCAGCGGCGGCTTCGGCATTGAGGGTGACCCGGCGGGTCAGCTCGTCGAGCACGGTGGCGAGGGAGGACAGCTCTGCGTTGCTCTCGGACATGGACCGATCTTGACACCGTTGCCCAGGAAACTGGAAACGCGGGACGCCCTATCCTCGGACCAGGAATGTGGACCGGCCGAGTACCATTCATGGGCTATGTCCCTTCGCCGAATCGATCTTCGTGGCGTGACCGGCGACCTTCGATCCGTGCTGCCCCGCCCGGCCGACGAGCAGGAGCGGTCCTCCGAAGCGGTGGCCGAGATCATTGCCGACGTGAAAGCCCGGGGCGACGCCGCCCTCCGTGGCTTGACCGAGCGCTTCGACCACGTGGTGCTCGACGATCTCCGGGTGCCCTCCAGCGAGATCCTGGCGGCACGGGATCGGGTCTCCCCTGAGCTCGGCGCTGCACTCCAGGTCGCCCACGACCGGATCCTGGCCTACCACGCCCACGGGTCCGCTCCCGTCGATAGCTTCGAGTCCGGGGGCATCACCGTGAGCCACCTCACCCGGCCGGTCGAACGGGCCGGATGTTATGCCCCTGGCGGACGGGCCCGGTATCCCTCCACCGTGCTCATGTGCGCAGTCCCCGCCCGGGTGGCGGGGGTGGCCGAGGTGATCCTGTGCGTGCCGCCTGGCGTGGACGGAAGGGTGGACGACGCCACGTTGGCGGCGGCGGCGGTTGCCGGAGTCGACGAGGTCTACCGGATTGGGGGCGCCCAAGCCATAGCGGCCATGGCCTTCGGGACCGAGTCGGTCGCCCCGGTCGATGTGATCGTAGGGCCGGGGAACCGGTACGTGGCCGAGGCCAAGCGGCAGGTCTCCGGCGTCGTCGGGGTGGCGTCGGCCTTCGCCGGGCCGTCCGAGGTGGTGGTCATCGCCGATGGGGATACGCCCCCGGAGCTGGCCGCCATCGACCTGGTCGTCCAGGCCGAGCATGGTCCCGACGGACTGGCCTGGCTCGTGACCTGGGCCGAGGATGTGGCCGAGCAGGTCACCGCTGAAGTGGACCGGCTGGTGGCCACTTCCCCCCGACGAGCCGATCTGGAGGCGACGCTGGGCGACGGGGGCTACGTCGTGCTGGTCGACGGGCCGGCACAGGCGCTGGCCGTGTCCAATGTGGTGGCCCCCGAGCACCTCGAGCTCCTGGTCGATGACGCAGCTGACCTCCTGCCTCTGGTCCAGGCGGCCGGGGCGGTGTTCCTCGGCCCCTACTCGCCGGCCAGCGTGGGGGACTACCTGGCCGGTCCAAACCACGTCTTGCCCACCAACCGGACGGCAAGGTTCGCCAGCGCCCTCCGGGTGGACGACTTCCGCCGCCACATTCACGCCGTAACCGTCGAGGAGAAGGCGCTCACCGAGCTGGGTCCCCACGTCGTCATCCTGGCCGAGACCGAGGGCCTCCCCGCACACGCCGAATCGGTGCGAC
>DASXMT010000437.1:0-7637 GCA_036495505.1 Acidimicrobiales bacterium
CTGAGCCGGTCATCGACCGGACGTCGACGGCCTTGGGCCGAGATGGTCACCGACCGAAAGAAGGAGCAATTGATGCGCGTCGCTGTGGTTACCGGAGGAGGATCCGGTATGGGCCGCTCCATCTGCCTCGACCTGGCCAGACACGGGAACGCGGTCGCTGTCGTGGACCTCGACGGGGACGCTGCTCTGCGAGTGGCCAAGGAGCTGCAAGCCGACGGCGCCCAGTCCGTGGCCGGCCAAGCCGACGTGAGCGACCGGGCCCAGGTCGATCAGGCCATGGACACGGCCCGGAGCCAGTTCGGCCCGGTGGGTATCCTGGTCACCAGTGCCGGTGTCACGGCATCGCAACCGTTCAGTGAGATCACCCTGGAGTCCTGGAACCGCATCGTCACCGTCAATCTCACCGGTACATTTCACTGTGCCCAAGCCGCCCTCGTCGACATGGTGGAGGCACGATGGGGACGCATCGTGCTGATCTCGTCCTCCAGCGCACAGCGGGGAGCACCTCGCATGGCCCACTATGCGGCATCAAAGGGCGGGGTGATCGCGCTGACCAAGACGCTCGCCTTGGAGTATGCGGCGTTTGGCATCACGGTGAACAACATTCCCCCTTCGATGATCGACACGCCCATGGTGCACAAGATGCAAGCCGACGGAAAAATGCCCTCGTCGGACGTCATGGCCCGCGCCAATCCGCTTGGTCGCCTGGGGACAGGTGAGGACGTTGCTGCCGCGTGCTCGTATCTGTGCTCGGAGGATGCATCGTTCGTCACCGGCCAGACCTTGGGCGTCAACGGCGGATCGGTGATGTAGTGAGCTCAGCAGCCCAAGGCTCGAGCGATCACCACGTGTTGGATCTCGTTGGTTCCTTCGCCGATCTCGAGCACCTTGGCATCGCAGTAGAAGCGTGCGACAGGAGACTCGAGCATGTAGCCGATTCCTCCGTGAATCTGCACGGCCTCTGAAGCTGCCCGCGTGGCCACCCGACTGGCCTGCAGTTTGGCCATGGCCGCTTCCTTCAGGAAGGGCTGCCCGGAGTCACGCAAGTAGGCAGCGCGATAAGTAAGCCATCGAGCCGCCTCCAGCTCGGTGGCCATGTCGGCCAGCTTGAACTGCACCGCCTGGAACTTCGAGATCGGCCGGCCGAACTGGTTCCGTTGCCGGGCATAGTCCGTCGCCATGTTCAAGACCGCTTGAGTGAGACTGAGCGACAGGGCAGCGATCGAGATCCGGCCGACCTCGAGCGTTCCCAGGAACTGGTTCAGGCCCAGGTCCGGATCGCCGATGAGGTGATCGTCCGGTACCCAGACGTCGTCGAAGTACAGCTCGCGGGTATCGAGTCCCCGCCAACCGATGCCACGCATCTTCGTACCCATGGTGAAGCCCTGGGTGCCCTTCTCCACGACGAAGGTCCCGAAGCTTGGTCCGTCTCCTTCGCCGGCGTCGGTGCGGGCGAGCAGCGTCACGCCGAACGACATGTCGGTGCCGGCGTTGGAAATGAATGCCTTGCGCCCGTTGATCAGCCAGCCGCCGTCGCCCCGCTCCGCCCGGGTCGTGATCCCGCGGGCGTCGGAACCAGCGTCGGGCTCAGTCAGCCCGAATGCTCCGAGGACGCGTCCTCCGGCCAACGGCCGCAACCAGCGATCGCGTTGCACGTCGTTGCCGAACAGGTATAGCGGCAACGACCCGATCGTGAGGTGGGCCTGCCACGCGGCCGCAACTGATTGATCGGCCAGACCGATCTGCTCCATGGCTGCGACGAAACCCACCGTCGACATGCCGATGCCTCCCCACGCCTCGGGGATCAACAAGCCCAGCAGGCCCAACTGGCCCATCTCGCGCAGGAGATCGGTCGGACATTCGGCCCGTTCCCAGGCCGCGGGTGCCCGCTGAGCGATCTCCTTGGTGGCGAAGACGCGGCACAGTTCGACCAGGTCGCTTTCGCGCTCTGTCAGCGAAAAGTCCATGCGGCTAGCATAGACCGGTCGGTACAAGACAAACTGAACTGGATGGGTCAGGGGAGTAGCGTGAAGACGATGGGGGAGAGGGGAAGCCCGGTGGGACGAGGGTGTCGTGGGCTTTCGCACGTCGCACCTCTGCCTACACCGGCGAGCATGATTTCGCCCCGATCGGAGTTCGGAGTACGGAGGTGCACTCAGTGACGACGACGGAAGTTCCAAGCACGGCCCCGGATCTCGAGGTGCCCGAACGGTGGCGGCTCGGATCCGCGTACGTGCCCAAAGGGCGCTACACGGACGCCGAATTCCTCCAGCTCGAGATCGATCGCCTGTTCCCCAAGACCTGGTTGAATGCCTGTCGCTTCGACGAGGTCGAGCGGGTCGGCGACTACGTGGACTTCGAGATAGGCGACCAGTCGATCGTGGTCGTCCGGACCGAGCAGGGCCTCCGTGCCTATTTCAATGCCTGCCGGCACCGCGGGACAAGGCTGGTCCAGGGGCAGGGCCGGATCGGCGAGTTTCGGTGCCCGTTCCACTCCTGGCGCTGGAACCTGGACGGCTCGCTCAAGTACCAGGCCGACGAGGAGAATTTCGAGGTCCGACCGGCCGAGGAACTGTGCCTGCCCCAGGTGAAGGTGGACACCTGGGGAGGCTGGGTCTTCGTCAACATGGATCCCGGCGCCGAGCCGCTGCTCGACTACCTCGACCCTATGCCTACGAGGTTGATGGGTTACAAGCTCGAGGACATGCGGATCGCCTGGTACAAGTCGGTGGTCGTCGGGGCCAACTGGAAGACCTCACTCGATGCCTTTGTCGAGAGCTGGCACGTCCCCGGCACCCATCCGCAACTGCTCAGGCCCGACAAGCGCGGCACCCCGCCGACCATCGCCGAATGCGAGAACTACGGGGGCAGGACCTTCAATGAATTGTTTCGCTACCACTCCCGGCACGCCGACATCTTCCGCTACGGCACCGAGGGTGACTCCACGCGTTTGCGCCCGGAATACGGAGTCAACCCCGAGGCCGTGTACCACAACGCCGAATACAACTTGCGTGAGCTCCGCAGCCTGTACGTGCAGACCGACCTCGGAGCGGCGGCCGAGCTCCGGACCATGCCCGAGGCCAGCAGCCCCCAGGGCAACGCCATCTACCAGGGTTTGCGGAAGAAGCATGCCCGGGCCGCCGGGATCGACTACCCGGACCTTACCGAGGACCAGCTCAAGGCGGGCATGTATGCATGGCATGCCTTTCCCAACACGGTGTTCCTGGTGGACTTCGGCACCTGCATCGCCTATCGGGCCCGTCCGTACGGCGACGACCCGGATAAGTGCATCTTCGACGTGCAGGGCCTGTGGCTTCCATCAAGAGAAGGTATCGAGACGGCCAAGCCGGAACGGTTCGACGACTTCAGGCAAGGGTTGCTGGGGGCCATCCTCGAGCAGGACTTCTCCAACATGTCAGAAGTCACCGTCGGACTCCACTCTCGCGGTTACGACGGCCACCGTCTGAACCGAGCCCAGGAGATGACGATCTGGAACTACCACCGGGCCATGGACGAGTTCCTCTTTGGGCCATGAAGTCGGGTTGTGCGCGACCAACCCCGATCGCCAGTGGTGGGCTCCGTGATGCGGCCGGCTCGGGCAAGCGAGCCCGATGGCTACCTTCTCGGCTCGTACCGCATGGCCACTGCCCCCGAGCCGAACTCCAGCCGGCCCACGAGCTTCAAGTCGACATGCTTCGATAGCCCCGCGAACAACGTCGGCCCGTGGCCGGCGAGCCTGGGATGCACCACGAACTCGTACTCATCGATCAATCCCAGCTCCGTCAATGCCAATGGGAGCTTCACACCTCCTACGAACAGTCCCTTGTCCGACTCACGCTTGAGTTGCTCAACGGCGTTGCCCAGATCCCCGCGCACCAGTTCCGCATTCCAATCGACCTGCTCCAGGGTGCTCGACACGACGTACTTCTTTGCCGCGTTGATCGTCTGGGCGAAGGATTCCGTCCAATCAGGTCTCACTCCCATCGGCGCCGGCGGCCGCCACGCTGATTCCATCATGTCGTAGGTCACCCGACCAAAGAGAAGGGCATCGGCCTGGTTGAGGTTCTCGACCGCGTGACGATGCAAGTCTTCGTCCGGGGGGATTGCACGATGATCGCAGCAACCATCCAATGTGACGTTGATGGAGTACCGAAGGGGTCGCATGACCCAAGGGTACCGTCGCACTGGCGCCGGCTCGGGTGGTGCGCCTGGCCAAGGCGTCGTTGTCGGCCACGGACGGTGTTTCGGACGCTGAGATCGCTCGTCCTCGACCGGATCACCACATCAGCGACAGCACCAGAGGTGTGTCTCCGAAATGGCGTGGGCAGTTCAGCTGCCCTCCGAGGCGTATTCACGATCGCCGGGCATGGGTTGCACTTTGACTCCGGCGGTGGTGAGGAACTGGCGGATCTGGGAGGCGTGCTCAACGACGTGCAGTGGCATGCCGCCGACATTCACTCCGTACAGCATGCCGTGGTATCGATGAGCGTCAGGAATTGGCCGAGCCGCCGCTGCCTCGGTGAGTCCGTCAAGTGTTCGGCGCACCCTGCCGCGGCAGTAGTCGAGGTACCCGAGGAGTTCGGCCTTGATGAACTGACGGTTGGGAAAAGCGTAGGAGTTCTCGTCAAAGGGTTGCGGCGGTTCACACGGCTCGAACTCGGCGGTGAGGTCGTAGTCGAGGGTGAGCAGCGCGTGGTATGCGAGGAACCAGGGTGCTGAACCGTGCAATCCCCCGTGTGGCGTCGGACCCGTCGGCGCTTCGTTCGGCCACAGGTCCGTCGCCCACAGCTCGTCGGGACAATCCGTCAGCGCCGCCTCCATCAGTCGCAGCGCTGTGTCGAAGTTGCTGGCCATACTTTCCACAAACGGGTTCGTCACGGTTTCGGTATAGCGCACAACGGATCGGGTGCCCAGACTTCCCTCGCCACCGACCTGAGACCACCCGCCTCATTTTGGCGAGGGACCACTAGTCAAGGACGGTGGGGTCGTGGCGAAGGGCCCGTCGTGCGGCAGCCGCGAACCAGTTGTCAAAGTTTCCCTTGGCCGAGGACGTAGCGATGAGGGCACCGAATGCGCTGGCCACATCGTCCTGCATGGGCACGCCGGAGCCGAGAGCCTCGACGTGCCACGCTTGGCGGGAACGCCACTCCAGGATGGCGGCACGGAGGTACGCCTCCCTGATGTCCTTTCCGATGACGAGCACGCCGTGATTCACCATGAGGGCCACGTCGGCACCGCCCAGGGCCTCGACCACCTCGAGGGCGTTCGCTCTTTGGTTGACGGGGCCGTCGAACGAGGAGTCGATGGCGATGGTGGCCCCGTACATGGCACTCGTCTGGTCATAGATGGGGGGTATGCGGTGGCTGTCGGCCCAGATCGTGGCCCAGCGCGGATGGTTGTGAATGACGGCGCCGGCGTTGCCCCGATGCTGATGCAGGACGACGTGCAGGAGCACCGCCGGCGAGATGGTCCAAGCTCCCTCGATCTGGTTGCCCTCGGCGTCCATCCTGGCCACGTCGCTGGCTCGGAGCTCGTCCCAGGCGAGGCCCATTGGGTTCACCAAGAAGGTGCCGTCCGGCTGGCGGCTGGTGATATGGCCGGCCAGGTGATCGTCGTATCCCTCGGTGTGCAGGACCCGGGCCAACAGCGCGAGCTCCTGCCGGGGAGTGACGTCGAGGGCAGGGAAGGGCTTGGGCCTCATCGACACGGTGGGGGACGTCACTGTGTTCCTCCTTCAGGGGCGAACAGGCAACCAGGCAGCGGCGGTGCTCGTTCGCAACACAAGGCTAAACGGCGGTTGAACTGTACAGCAACCGAAAATTACCTGCGATAAACAGGAGAACGGCCTATGATAAAGCCGAGAATAACTATGGCCGGTTCGGTCGGCGTCGCCTTCGAAGGGAGGGATCGTGGACCTGATCTCGAGGATCGCGTTGACAGCCCCGAGCGCGTAAGAGTAGTCTTGGACTGACCGGTCAGTTTGTAAACTGTGCCCGTGGATCGTCCGAATTGGGAGGGTGCTGGAATGAAACACGACTTCATTGTTTCGGCAGATGGGCACATTCTGGAACCCAGCGACCTATTCCGGACCCGCCTGCCCAAGCACCTGAGAGACCGTGCCGTCTGGGAAGAGGACTTCGAGATCGAGCCGCTGGTGGAAGGTGGTGTCCGTCACTTCCGACGGCTGCACACGCCGGGGTTCGAGGGCTGGACGATCTCCCGATACCGCCAGTCCGACGGACCGGCCCCGACCGGTGATCCGGACCGGATCCTCGACGACATGAGCGAGGACGGTGTCGCGGCCAGTTTGATGCATCCGAACCTGTCGCTGTTCGGGCTGTACTCAGACGACAACGAACTTTCGATGGCGCACGCCCGCGTGTACAACGACTACCTGATGGAGCGTTTCCTCCCCTATTCGGCGCGCATCTGCCCGACCTGCCCCGTCCCCATCACCGATATCGATGACGCAGTGGGCGAGATCGAACGAATCGCCCAGGCCGGGCTGCGGGCCATCCTGCTGCCGGCGATACCGCCGAAGCCGTACTACTCGAGGGAGTTCGATCGGGTGTGGGAGGCGGCTCAGGCCAACGGCACTCACGTGTTCTTCCACTGCGCCACCGGTGGGGTGAAGGTCGACGATCCCGAGTCCACGACCATGAAGACCGTGGCCAGGATGTCCCAAAAGGTCAATCAGCCTATGACCGAGAAGATCGCCTCTGACCGGATGGTCGAGCAAGCGATCATGGGTCCGATCATCCCGCAGCAGATCATGGCCCAGCTGATCGGCGGGGGAGTACCCGAGCGGTTCCCCGACCTCCACTTCGGTTTGATCGAGTTCAACGCTCATTGGCTGGTGTCGTTGATCGGCTCCATGGACAAGGCTTGGGTCACCGGAATCGGACAGGATCCCGACTGGTGGCTCGGCTATTGGGACAGCGATCGTCCTGCTACCACCGACAACCAGCCGGCGATGGCGAGGTTGTTCCGCCTGAACGACAGGTGGCCGTACCCACTGAAGCCGAGTGAGTACGTCCACCGTCAGTTCCATGTGTCGTTCCAGGATGATCCCACCGCCGTGGCTGCCCGCAACATCACCGGCCTTTCCACCATCATCTGGGGGAACGACTACCCCCATGCCGAGGGGACGTTCCGGCACAGTCAGGAGCTGATCGCTGACCAGTTCGCCGGCGTTCCTGACGAAGAAAGGGCGCCCATCCTGGGTGGGACCCTGGGCGAGATCCTGGGGTTCGAGGCACCGGTGCCCGTCTGAGCCGACTGCCGTCGGATGCATCTTGTCGAGAACCACTAGCAAAGGGATCGCTCGGCAACGCTGAGCGATCGAGACCGTAGGGGGGAAATATGGAAGTCGTCTCTTCATCAGCGCGGACGATCACGGGGCTTCGTCGGCTGCGGGAGTTGGTGTTCCGTCGCATCGGTGATGACCGGATGCGGCCAGATCGAAGGGTGATCGCTATCCTCCTGGCCCCTCTGGCCACGCTGCCGCTCATGCTTGTGGCGGCGTCCGCCCAACCGGCAGCGGCAGCTCCGGCGCCAATCACCATCGCCTTCGTCACCGACCTCACCGGCCCCGGTGCATCCGAGAACGCGACGGCGCCCGCCGGATTCAAGGCTCG
>DASXMT010000438.1:0-6788 GCA_036495505.1 Acidimicrobiales bacterium
TCTCCAGGCTGCCCGCACCCCGCCCGGTGCCGAACTCGAAGCGCCCGTTGGACAGGTGGTCGAGCATGGCCACCCGCTCGGCCACCTTGGCCGGGTGGTTGACCTGGGGTAGCGGGTTGAAGATGCCCGAGCCGAGGTGGATGCGCTCGGTGGCGTGGGCCAGATAGCCAAGGACCACGTCATTCGCCGACAGGTGGGAGTACTCGTCCAAGAAGTGGTGCTCGGTGACCCAGACGTACTTGAACCCGGCCTTGTCGGCCGCCTGGACCACCGACAGGTCGTCCATCAGGGCATGGTGCTCGGCCTCGGGATCCACCTCCCGACGGAAGTTGGGCACATACCCCTGAATGAACAGTCCGAACTCCATGCGATTTCCCCCAGTGTGAGTGACATCCGATTCGCGAAAAATGTTACATGACACACATATCTCAATTTAGGCCTCGACGCATGTTCGCGCCCTCCCATCGACGCATGTTCGCGCCCTCCCATCAGAGCCGGGGTAGGACCTCGTGCTCGAAGAGACGGAGGCTGTCCCAGGCAAGTTCGGGAGGGATGCCCCCCATGAGGGGATGGAAGGCGACGAAGGCGAACGGACCCTGTTCGCTGAGCTCGGACACCATCTCGTCGGGGGTGAGCACGCGGTACTGGCCGGTAGCGCGCAGGGCCTCCGCGTCGGCCACCGCTACGTAACCTCCGCTGTCCCCGAGGCCAGCCGCCGCCATCCACTCGCCATAGGCATTGACCTCGTGCATGGCGTGCGGTGCGATCCGCTCCCAGCCCTCGTCGGGGTCGGTGGCCAGGTGGACGAAATCAGTGGAGCCGCCGGGATGCGGCCCCGGATCGGGACGCCCCAGTCGGACGACCTCGTCCCGGTAGAACTCCCACACCGCGGGGGTGGAGGGCATGAAACCGTCACCGATGCGGGCGGCCCGGCGGGCCGCCGGTTCAGTGCTCCCGCCCAACGAGATCTTGGGGCCGCCGTCCTGAAATGGTCGAGGGCTGACCGTGACCGTTCGGCCCCGGTATGTGAACGGTTCGCCCGTCCAGGCCTGGCGCAATACGGAAACGAGCTCGGTGGTCCGTCGGGCTCGGCCCGCGATGGGCTGGCCGAACATGGTGAATTCATCACTGACGTACCCGTTGGTGATGATGACGTCCAAGCGGCCCTCGCTGATGAGGTCCACCACCGCGATGTCCTCGGCCAGCCGCAGAGGGTCGTGGAAGGAGGCGACCAGGGCGGCCAGGTTGATGCGAATGTTGGTGGTCCGGGCGGCGACGGCAGCGGCCAGGGGAAGTGGCGACGGCAGGTAGCCGTCGTCGGATCCATGGTGCTCGGTGAGGACCAACGCCACGGCGCCCAAGCGGTCGGCCCACTCGGCCATCTCGAGCGCGGCCCGATAACGCTCGGCCATCGTGGTCCCGGCAAAGGACGGGTTTCTGAAGTCGAAGCGCAGTCCGAACATTGCCATGGCTCAGGCCCGGTTCTTCTGGCGACGAGGGAGGGTTCCGGTACCCACCCGGTGACGCCCTGACCGGTGCTGCTGGTTGTTCTTCATCGCACCCTCCCTCCGGTGACGAGGCGATGGTAGCGGGTCACCGCCCCTGTCGCACGGCTCGAACCGGGACCCTCAGGTGCAGCGACAGGAATGTCAGGAATTCGGAAACGTGGCCTTGGCGGGGGACGACCGTCGTGTTACCGTAACGATCGGTTCATTGAGCCGTTGTGTGCCGAGTCATTTTGGGGAGCGCACCGCGGCGGGACCACCACAAGGGGGAAACGATGAGGAAGCGCCTTTCGGTTGCCGTGGCCGTCCTAGTGTGCGCGGGCACGCTGGCCGTGGTCGGGCCGACGTCCACCGCCGGAGCCAGCTCGGGCTACCCGCCCATTCCGCAGGGGCCGATCACCTTCGGAATCTCCACCCCGACCAGTGGCGCCCAGGCGTCCTACGGGATCTTCACCAAGCTGGGGATCACCGAGGCCCTGAAGCAATTCAACGCCGAGCATCCCAACGGGATCGACGGCCACCAAGTCAAGGTGCAGATCCTGAACGACGGCAGCGACGTGACCCAGGCCGTCCAGGTGGCCAACCAGATTGTGGCCAACAAGGATGCCGCCGTCATCACCGTCAGCTACAACCCGTCGGCCGACGCGCAGCAGTTGGCCGTGTTCACCAAGGCCAAGATGCCGGTGGTCGCCAACCTGTCCGGTCTCCAGTACTCGGACACCAAGACCTACCCCTATCTCTTCAGCCCCAACTCGTCGATCCAGCAGTACGTGCTGGCCTCGACCCAGTGGATGAAGAAGAAGGGCTTCACCAAAGTGGCGATGTTGAACGACGGCATCGCCACCGATGTGGCCGTCCAGAACCAGATGTTGAGTGACATGAAGACCCAGGCGCCCAAAGCCAAGGTGGTGGCCTCAACCACGATCACCCCGGGCGCGGTGGACGACTCGGCCGCCATCAGCAAGCTGAAGGCCTCCGGGGCGGACCTGCTGGTGGTCAACGCCGGGGTGAGCTACGGCCCGATCTGGAACGCGGTGCAGGCGGCCAACTGGTCGCCTACCATCCTGACGTCGGCGGGAGCCTGGTACGACTGGTTCAGCGCCATGGGCCCCCTCCAGGCCAAGGCCAGCGCGTACTATTACAACTGCGCCGATACGACCGCGCAGACATTCTCGGCCACCCAGCAGTCCCTCATGGCCGCCTACGCCGCGGCCACGTCGAACGCGGTGACCAACTACCTGACCTTCATCGCCACCGACAGCATGCCCCTGGAGTTGTTGAATTACGCCATCACCAAGTACCACTCGGTCGACCCGGCGGCCATCAAGAAGGCCATCGAGGGAATCCACAATCAGTCGTTCCTCGGGTTCAAGTACAATTTCTCCTCCACCAACCACTACGGGCTGATCGGACAATTCGGGGCGGCGACCTGTCTCATGGCTCCGCCCTACGCCGGAGGAGTGGGCAAGGTGCCTGTCAAGAGCTGATCGTCATCGTTGGGCCACGGTCAACGTCGCATCGGTAGTTGGGAGCAAAAGCCATGGCAGACAATCAGCAGAACGAGGCGTTCGTCGAGCCACCGCGCGACGCCATCCCCGGCATCAGCCGGCAACACGTTGCCGCCATGGAGACGTCGGACTCCGATGACATCTGGGTGCTGGCCGGGATGCGGCACGTCCTGTTGCGCACCATCGGCCGGAAGTCGGGCAACGAGCACAAGGTCGCCCTGCCCTACTGGTCCGACAGCGACGGTCATCGCGTGGTGGTGGCCTCCTTCGCCGGCGCCCCCCAGCACCCGTCGTGGTATCTGAACCTCACCGACCGCACGGCCAACCCTGAGTTGCTCGTGCTCGACCAGGGACATCGGTTCTGGGCTGACGGTCAGATCCTCAAAGGTTCGGAGTACCAGGACACCTGGGACGGGCTTCTCGCCGATCGTCCGTACTACGCGGACTACCAGACCCGCACCGACCGCATCATTCCGCTGGTCCGGTTGGTCGAGTTGCGACCGGCGTGAGCGTCGGGACCATCGGCCGTTGCCTGCCCGGCCCGACCACGTCCATCAGTACAGAGAAGGAGGACCGGCATGAACGGTGAGAAGATCCTGGTTGTCGGGGCGACGGGCCAAGTGGCCCTCCCTCTGGCCAAGTCCCTGGCCAAAGAGAACGAGGTGTGGGCCGTCGCCCGCTTCTCCGATCCGGCGGCCCGGGCATCGCTCGAGGCCGGCGGGGTGCGGTGTGAGGTCGTCGACCTGGTCGCCCCCGACCTGTCGGCACTCCCTCAGGACTTCAGCTACGCCCTGAATTTGGCCGTTGCCAAGTCGGGCAAGTGGACCGAGGACCTGGACGCCTCGGCTGGATCGGTGGGCTTTTTGATGGAGCACTGCCGCAGCGCCAAGGCCTTCCTGCACTGCTCGTCGACGGCTGTGTACGAGCCGGCGTTGGCCACGGTGTTCGGCGAGGACCACCCGCTCGGCGACAATCACCGGATCTGGGCATCGAGCATGCCCTTCATGCAGACCTACAGCATCGGAAAGATCGCTGCTGAGGCGGTGGCCCGATTCGGGGCCAGGCGGTGGAATGTTCCCACCACCATCGCCCGGCTGTCGGTGCCCTACGGCGACAACGGCGGATGGCCGGCCGCCCACTTGGAGATGATGGCTGCGGGCATGGACATCCCCCTGCATCCCGAGCGGCCCAACCGCTTCAACCCGATCCACGAGGATGACGTGCTGCAGTCGCTCCCTGGTCTGCTCGCCGCGGCCAGCGTGCCGGCCACCACGGTCAACTGGGGCGGCACGCAGTCCTCCATTGAGGAGTGGTGCGCACACATCGGGGCGGTGACCGGCCTGGAACCGTCGTTCGTCGAGACCGACCAGACGATCTCGTCGGTGTGCGTGGACACCACCAGGTTGGTCGAACTGGCCGGTCCTCCGGGGACTGACCTGGCCGACGGGATCCGGCGCATGGTGGCGGCGCGCCGACCCGACCTGGTTCGGTCGGACGGGTGAGCACCAGGGACAGCTGAGGTGACGCTCTTTTGGACAGCAGTGGTGGCCGGTCTGGCCATCGGGGCCATCTATGGCCTGGTCGGCATCGGCTACACCGTCGTGTTCAACGCCACCCGGGTGTTCAACCTGGCCCAGGGGGACCTGGTCATGGTGGGGGTCATGGGCTCCTATCTCACCTTGGTGGTGTGGAGGTTGCCGTGGCTGGCGGCCCTGGTGATCGTGCTGGCCGGGGTGGCGGCCATCGCCGCAGCCGAAGAACGGTTCGTGGTCCGACCGTTCCTCAAGAAGACGGGGGCGGCCAGCTTCGGTTGGTTCATCGCCACGCTCGGCTTCACCGCCATGCTCGAGGCCGTCGTGAACATCCTGTTCGGGCATCGGGCCGTCGTGGCCATCCCCACGCCGCTGTCCCTCAGCGGGCTGCACGTCGGCTCCGTGCAGCTCGGTTACCGCGAGCTGTTGGTCATCGGCACGTTCATCGTGGTCATCGTCATCTTGGACCTGTTCTACCGGAAGTCGTGGCTGGGTCAGGCCATGCGGGGGACGGCGGAGGACCGCGAGGCGGCCAGCCTCCGGGGCATCAACCCGGTGTCCATGAGCCGCACCGCCTTCATCATGGCCGGGTTGGTGGCAGCGATCGCCGGGTTCGTGATCGCTCCTATCACCTTCTCCGACCCCAACATCGGGTTGAGCTTCACCCTGAAGGGCTTCCTGGCCCTGGCCATCGGAGGATTTGGGAGCATCCGGGGTGCGGTGGTCGGCGGCCTCACCCTCGGTGTCTGCGAGCAGCTCTTCGACGCCTATGTGAGCTCCAACTACGAGATCCTGGTCGGCCTGATCCTGGTCCTGTTGGTCCTGACCATCAGACCAGAAGGCCTGTTCCGGTCGACCGTGGCCCGGACGGTCTGAGGAGACACGATGCTCTTGTGCAGGACGCGTTGGGGGCGACTGGCCACCACCATCATCTGGTTGGCCATCGGCCTGGCCCTCCCCGTGGTCTACGGCAATGGCGTCGAGAAGCTGGGGCAGCTCGACTACATCTTGGCGCTGGTCATGGTGGGCATAGGCCTGAACATCGTCCTTGGCTTCGCCGGCCAGATCTTCCTCGGCCCGAGCGCCCTGTTCGCCGCGGGCGGATACGCGTCAGCCGTTGCCGCCACCCACTACACCAGCGCACAGAACATCTACGCCATGTGCCTGATCTCGGTGGTGGTCTCGGTCATCCTGGCTGCGGTGATCGCTGCGCTGACCCTGCGGGTGGGCGGTTTCTACCTCGGCATGGTGACCCTGTTCATCGCCCTGGTCATTCCCGTGGTGGCCGGGCAGTGGTCGCTGACCGGGGGCCAGAGCGGTCTGTCCCTTCTCACCATCCTCACCTTCACCCAGAAGCCGAGCGGCTATGCCCTCTATGTCGTGGGGGTGGGGATCGTGGCCGTGATGGCCGGGTTCGCCTGGGCCGTCCGCAGTTCCCGCTTGGGTCGGCGGTTCGGCTCCATCATGGCCAGCGAGGATCTGGCCACCTCGATCGGGGTGGCGCCGTATTGGACCAAGCTGGCATCCTTCTTGCTGGCTGCCATTCCCATCGGCATCGCCGGGGGCTTCTACGTCTACAGCCAGCAGTTCATCAGTCCCGACAGCGTGACCGTCCAGACCTCCATCTACATCCTGGCCGGCCTGGTCGTCGGAGGGGCGGGCACCATTCTCGGGCCCATCATCGGGGTGGCCCTGGTGGGCATCGCCATCGAGCTGCTGAACACCTTCAATCAGTACGAAGGACTGGTGTACGGAGCGGTGCTCATCCTGGTGGCCATCCTCATGCCCACGGGGTTGATGGGATTGCTTCGTGACCTCCTGGCCCGGTTCCGGCCCAGTTCCCTGGCCCCGCCCAGCCTGGAGGACCTGGCCGCCAAGGCCGGGGGGTCGGAGCCGGCCGAGTCTGCCGAGCCGCCGGCACGTGTCGACGTCGACGCCGCACCGCTGGTGGTGACCGGCGCCCGCCGGCGGTTCGGTGGGGTGATGGCCGTCGACGGTGTGGACCTGACCGTGGAACGGGGGAAGATCCACGCCTTGGTGGGGCCGAACGGGTCGGGCAAGACCACGCTCTTGAACCTGATCACCGGCTACTACTCGCTCGACGGCGGCAGCATTGCGGTGGGAGACAGGCGCCTCGATACCCTGAAGGGCACGGTCCCGGTGGCCCGGATGGGCATTGCCAGGACCTTCCAGACCCCCAAGCTGAACCAGTTCGAGACCGCACTGGGCAATGTGTTCGCCGG
>DASXMT010000439.1:0-3538 GCA_036495505.1 Acidimicrobiales bacterium
GCCGCCAGTGTGCACGATCAGGCTGAGATCGACGCGGTCGTGGAGGTCCTCAATGATCCACGAGGGCTTTGGGTCGGACGCCGGGTCAATGCCATGGAGAAGCAGGTGGCCGCCCTATTCGGCAAGTCCAGGGGCGTCATGTGCAACTCGGGCTCCTCGGGCCTCTATTTGGCCGTGGAACTCCTTGGACTGGAACCGGGTCAAGAAGTCATAACGGCCGGACTCACCTTCTCAACGGATATAGCCCCGCTCGTACGTGCCAGCCTGGTTCCCGTCCTGGTCGACGTGGAGCTGGACACGTTCAATGCTGACGTCCGCGGCATCGAGGAGCTGATCACTCCTTCCACCGGTGCGATCCTGCTGCCGAACCTCATCGGGAATACCCCTGACTGGGACGAGGTCCGGTCCATAGCCGACCGTCACGGCCTCAAGGTCGTCGAGGATTCATGTGACGCCCTGGGCCACGTCCTCCGAGGAACTCCCACGGGACAAAGGTCCGATCTGAGCGTCACGAGCTTCGCCTCCTCCCACATCATCACGTGCGCGGGCGGCGGCGGGATGGTCATGATGGACGACGATGCGGCGAGGGACCGGGCGCTGCTTTTGCGACGTTGGGGTCGGCGCTCCGAGCTGCAGTTCTTTGGCTCCAAGCGAGGTGACCACGACTTCTGGGAGGACCTGGACGGGATCCATTACGACAACCAATTCATCTTCGACGAGCTGGGCTGGAACTTCGAGCCGTCTGAGCTGGGGGCCGCTTTCGGTCTCGAGCAGCTGAAGAAGCTCCCCACCAATCGGGCCCGTCGGCAGCGGAACTTCGACCTCTACACCGAGTGGTTCGCCGATCATGCGGATGTCTTCGAAGCGCCCCGTCAGCTCGAGGATCTGGACACGGCCTGGCTGTGCTACCCGGTCCTCATCCGGCCCGAGGCTGGGTACGTCCGGGCCGAGGTGCAGGAGTACCTGGATAGCCACGAGGTCGACACCCGGACCGTGTGGACCGGCAATGTTGCGCGCCAGCCGATGATGCGAGACGTTCCCTTCCGAATGCCGGAGGCAGGTCTGCCCAATGCCGACGCCATCATGGAACGGGCCTTCCTGCTGCCGTGCAACCACGGGATGGACGACTCGGATGTGGCCTTCGTGATCGAGCAGCTCGAGGGGTTGTTGAAGAGATGACCGGATCTTCACGGCGGCTGAGGGCATGCTGTTCGACCTGACGGGGCGCGTCGCGCTTGTCACCGGTGCCGGCCAGAACGTCGGGGCCGGCATCGCTCGCCTGCTCGCCGCGCAGGGGGCGTATGTAGCGGTCAACGATGTCGTTCCCTCGAGGGCCCTTGACACCGTGGCCGCCATCACGGCGGCTGGTGGTCGGGCATTCGCCGTGCCCTTCGACGTGACCAGTTACGAGGCCGTCGTCGCCGGGGTCGCCGACATCGCCGAGGCCCTCGGCCCAGTCGACATCCTCGTCAACAACGCCGGAAACGGCGGAACGGTCGGCATGCGCCCCGAGCAGTTCCGGGAGATGGACCCGGCGGCATGGGAGGGCCCGATCCGGGTGAACCTCTACGGTGTTCTGCATTGCTGCCGAGCCGTCATCAACGGCATGTGCGACCGGGGTAGGGGACGGGTCATCACCATCTCTTCGGGCGCGGGGACCCACGGAGTCAACATCGGGGTTTCGCCCTATAGCGCAGGCAAGGGCGGTGGCATCTCGTTCACACGCTCGCTCGCTCTCGAGGTCGCTCGGCGAGGTGTCACCGCCAATTCCATCGCCCTCGGCCTCATGGGCATGCCTGACCCGAAGGTCACCGAGCACTTGGCTCGGGCCATCCCGGTCGGACGAACGGGTACACCGGAGGACGTCGGAGCCGTTTGCGTGTGGCTGGCGTCCGACGAGGCGTCGTGGATGACCGCCCAGACCATCGAGATCAACGGCGGTTCGGTTACCACCTGAGCCCGTCTCAAGGTCCGGTGAGTGGCAGGTTCGATTTCAAACCGCTTGTGAGCCTCGATCCACGGATGTGCTCCAGTCCCACTCACCAGATTTCAAGTTCCAACAGGCCCGATGCTAGAGAAGCAATCCCAGACGAAGGCATGGCCCAGGGTGCCGGCGTCGTCCGCCCCGATGTGAGCGGCCAAGACCTGATGCAACTGGTCGGCCCGAGGTGCATCAACGCCAGCCTGTCCGAGGAATTGAGCAAGCGACTTCCGGCCATGATCCTCGACGGAGTGCACAGAGCGCCGTAATCCATCCAACGAGGCGGTTCGAAACGCGACCAGTTTCGACCGCGGCCGGCGCGAGGCAGCCAGGTGCGGGCGACCCGTCCACGCGGTTCAGTCACCAATGTCGATCAGCAGGTGGTGAGAGACGTCACCGACCAGGTCCACGATGATGTGCATACCGGCGATCCGCCACACGCCCTGCACTCGCTCGAAGTGGTGGCGGTAGCGGCCGGCGACAATAGGCTGGAGGGCGACGGCACCGGGCACCGCCTGTAGCACGGTGAAGTAGGAGCGGCTGGTGGCGGTGCCTGCATCCTCATCGACCTGCACGATGACGTTGGTCATGACGTGCTTCGTTTTCGGGGTCCCGTCGTCTTCGTACCGACGCGTAGTCGCCTCGTACATGGCGACGACGGCACTGGTCCCCCGCCGGACCTCGCCGAATCCCTCGGTGGTGATCTCAGCGTGAGCGAACATCTCGCCGATCCCGTCGAAGTTTCCGGTGTCGACCATCTCGCCGTAGGTATAGATCAGCTCGGCGATGTCGTTTCGTGGGTCGGTCATGATGAAAGCCTAAACTCGGCGGGCAGCGTGGCCCAATCCCTCCACCCCATTCGAGGCATAGGACGTTGACCGTGGACGAGACAGGAGACCCATGCGATTCGGCGTGACGATGTTCCCAACGGATAAGGCTGTCAGCCCGATCCGCCTCGGGTCGCTGGTCGAGGACATGGGATTCGAGTCGCTCTTCCTGCCTGAGCACAGCCATGTCCCCGTCGATCGATCCAGCCAGTACCCCAGCGGCGGCGAGTTGCCCGAGGACTTCTATCGGCTCCACGACCCCCTCGAGTCGCTGGCGGCGGTGGCTGCCGTCACCTCTCGAATCCGACTGGGCACCAGCACGCTGGTCATTCCCGATCACGACCCGATCATGCTGGCCAAGCGTGTGTCCACCCTCGACCATCTCTCCGGCGGCCGGGTGGTCCTCGGCGTCGGCGCCGGCTGGAATCTCGAGGAGTTGGCCAATCATGGTTCCGACCCGCGGTTCCGATGGACGATCTTCCGTGAACGAGTCGAGGCGATGAAGGTGATCTGGACCAACGAGGTGGCCAGCTACGAAGGAACGCGCGTTCGGATCAACTCCATGAAGCAGTGGCCAAAACCGGTGCAAAAACCCCACCCGCCGGTGCTGGTCGGCGGCAGCGGACCGACCACGGCCAAGCGCGTGCTGCAGTTCGGCGACGGCTGGATAGCGAGCGGTCGTCACCTCGACGGTAGGGACTTGAAATTGCGGATCGACGAGCTGCAGACG
>DASXMT010000440.1:0-11546 GCA_036495505.1 Acidimicrobiales bacterium
CCATCCGCTTCAGGTCCTGTTCGTCGTGGAGTCCGTGGATGACCGATCCGGCCCCCAGGAACAAGAGGCCCTTGAAGAAGGCGTGGGCCACCATCAAGAAGATGGCGGCCTCGTAGGCCCCCGTCCCCACGGCCAGGAACATGTAGCCCAGCTGGGACACGGTGGAGAAGGCCAACACCTTTTTGATGTCGTTCTGGGCGCAGGCAATGGTGGCGGCCACGAAGGCGGTGGCCGCACCGATGATGGCCACGGTGAAGGCGGCAGAGGGTGACGCATGCAGCAACGGGTTTATGCGGCACATCAGGTACACACCGGCGGTGACCATGGTGGCTGCGTGGATCAGGGCCGAGACCGGTGTCGGGCCCTCCATGGCATCAGCCAGCCACGGGAACAAGGGGAGCTGGGCCGACTTACCCGCTGCGCCCAGGAACAAGAGCAAGGTGATGGCGGTGATGTTGCCCGGGCCGATCTCGGAGAGATGGGAGAAGACGATCTGGTAGTTGAGCGAGCCCACCTTCTCGAAGGTCAAGAACATGGCCAAGAGGAACCCGACGTCGCCGACCCGGTTGTAGATGAAGGCCTTCTTGCCTGCGCTGGCGGCGGAGTCCCGGGTGAACCAGAACGAGATGAGCCAGTAGGAACAGGCCCCCACTCCTTCCCAGCCGACGAAGGTGATCAACATGTTCGACCCCAGCACCAGGATCAGCATCGCGGCGACGAACAGGTTCATGTACAAGAAGAACTTGGGGTAGTCCCGATCGCCCTTCATGTACGAGATGGAGTACAGGTGGATGAGCGTGCTGATGCCGGTGATGAACAGCACCATGGTCATCGACAGCGGGTCGACGGTGAAGGCCGCGTTGACGTGAAGGCCCCCCACCGGCAAGAAAGTCCAGAGCGTCTGGGTGTACGACCGGACCGGGGCGTTCACGTGCAAGAGCCCGAAGAACACCATGACGGAGACGACGAACGACGCGGCCACGAAGATGGTGGCCACCACGCCCGCCTCGGGGTCACCCAGGCGTCGGCCGAACAGCACCTGGACGGCAAACCCGACCAGGGGCAGCAAGACAATAAGGTACGTCAGGTGGGCCATCGGCCGCTCAGCCCTTCATCAGGTGGAGGTCGTCGGCCGTGGCGTTGGCCCGCCGTCGGAAGATGGCTACCACGATGCCGAGCCCCACGACCACCTCAGCGGCGGCCACCACCAGCACGAAGAAGACCAAGACCTGACCGCCGATGTCGTTCATCATGCGAGCGAAGGTGACAAAGGTCAGGTTGGCGGCGTTGAGCATCAGCTCCACGCACATGAACATCACCAGCACGTTGCGCCGGATCAGCAGCCCGAGGGCCCCGATCGAGAACAGTACGGCTGCCAGTCCCAGGTACCAGGCCCCGGCGATGGTCACGGTGCCACCTCCTCGTCGATGGTCGCGGTAGTCGAATCGATGCCCTCGCCGGTGGTGGAGGCGGTCACATCGCCGGTGCTGTCACCGGCGCTCTCAAAGGCCTCCCCGGTGGCGTCGATGGCGTCAGGCACGGGTTTGTCCCCCGATGGGGGCCGGCGAGCCAGGACCACCGCACCGACCACGGCGATGACCAACAACGCGGAGGTCACTTCGAAGGGAAACAGGTAGGTGGTGAACACCGAGTGACCCAGCTTGAACACGTTGCTGCCGGGACCGTTGGCCGGTCCCGCCACCGAGGGCTTGCCCGTGGTCCAGTGGGAGACCAGGCCCAGAATGAGCACGCCGGCCAGGGCCAGGGCCACCAGGCCTGCGGCGAGCGGACGCTGGCCGCGCAGGGGCTCGGCCCTCACGCTCTCGGTCTTGTCCACGCCCAAGAACATGATGACGAACAAGAAGAGCACGACGATGGCACCGGCGTAGACGATCACCTGCACCGCGGCCAGGAAATCGGCCCGCTGGAGGACGAAGAGCACGGCGATCCCGAACAGGGTCATGACCAGCATCAAGGCGGCATGGACCGGGTTGCGGGCGATCACCACACCGATGGCCCCGGCCAGCACGATGGCCGCCGCCACCACGAAGGTACCGATGTCCGACCACGAGGCATGGGTGGCGGCCAGCTGAGTGATGATGGCCCCGTGCGCGAACGTCAGCATCACTGACCACCCCCGTCAGGGACAGCCTGACCCGGTGCGGACTGACCCCCGTCAGGGGCAGCCTGACCCGGCGCAGGGTCAGTGGGTGAGCCACCTGTCGGCACGGCAGGGGGAAGGGAGTCGGCCACGGCTTGGGCCGTCTTGCCCCGGTCGCTGTTCCCGGCCGAGAGGGCCTTGGTGTAGTCGGCGTCCGCCTTCGCCTTGTGCTTGCGGCCGGCGCTGGGCGAGAACCGCTCGGCCTTCTCGATCATCCGGCCGATGGCGCCGCGAGGGCCGCGCTTGGCCGGCGGGAGATCGCTGGTCTGCAGGTGGCGCTCGAGCGTGTCCCGCAAGGGCTTGGATCCGGTGGCGGCGTCGTCCCGCTTGTCGCTCTGGCCCCCTTCGGGAGAGCGCACCCCGTAACCCAGGTCTCCCGACCACTGGACCTGGCCCTCGTAGGCGGCACTCCCCGACGGCGAGGTGGCCCGCATCCACCCCGAGGTGTAGAGATCGTCGCCCTCCCGCCAGTCCTCCCACGGCAGCTTCTTGGGCATGCCGTCGTCGTCGACCAAGAGCTCCTCTTTGGTGTAGATGGCGTCGGAACGATTGGTGAACGAGAACTCGAACATCTTGGACTCGGTGATGGCCTCGGTGGGACACGCCTCCACGCACATGTCGCAGTGGATGCACCGCAGGAAGTTGATCTCGTAGATGAAGCCGTAGCGCTCGCCGGGCGAGACTGGATCGTCGGGCGGGTTGTCCAGGCCGCGCACGTAGATGCAGTCGGCCGGGCACACCCCGGCACACAGCTCGCATCCGATGCACTTCTCCATCCCGTCCTCGTAACGGTTGAGGACGTGGCGGCCGTGCTGGCGCGGCTGCTTGGGCCGCTTCTCCTCAGGGTACTGACGGGTCACCGGAAGGCGCCCCAGGTGCTCGAGGGTCAGCTTGAAGCCACCCAGGAAGTTCTGTCGCTGGCGGGGGGGATCAGGGGTGGCCATCAGTCGTCACTCGGCTCGGGAGGAAGGGGGACCAGCTCCGGTCGGTTCCAGAGCCTGCCGCCCACAGGCGGGATGATCGGCTCGTCCTCCTGTCGAGCGTCGCCCACGGCGAAGGCGCGCTTGATGAGCACCGCGCAGGCCACTACGGCAACGACGATGCCCACTCCCCACCAGGCGGCGAGCCTGAACCCGGCCACGATCATCAGCCAGGCCAGAGACAGCGGTATCAGTCGCTTCCAGCCCAGGTCCATGAGCTGGTCGTAGCGCAGGCGGGGCAGTGCCGCCCGCAGCCACACGTAGAGGAAGAGGAACACGATGGTCTTGGCCAGGAACCACAGGATGGGCCAGAGCCAGTACGTATGGGGAATGTGGGGGATGGGACCGTCGGGGCCGCCGAAGAAGAGGGTCACCACGATGGCCGACATGGTGATGGTGTTCATGAACTCGGCCAGGTAGAAGAGGGCGAAGCGGATGGACGAGTATTCGGTGTTGAACCCGCCGACCAGCTCGGAGTCGGCCTCGGTCAGGTCGAAGGGGGGCCGGTTCGTCTCGGCGGTCACCGCCACCAGGAAGATGAGGAAGGGGACGACCCCCAGGCGGATGGCGTTCCACTGCCACAGGTGTCCAGCCTGGGCGTCGACGATGGACCGGGTGGAGAGCGCGCCGGTGATGAGTACCACGGTCACCGTGGTCAGGCCCAGGGCCGCCTCGTAGGAGATCATCTGAGCCGATGCTCGGACCGAACCGAGCAGCGGGTACTTCGAGCCCGAGGACCAGCCGGCCAACATGATCCCGTAGACGCTGATGGAGGACATGGCCAGCAGCCACAGGATGCCCATGGGCGGGTCGGCCAGCTGCAGGTCGAAGGTGTGGCCGGCCACGGTGACCTGTCCCCCGATGGGCACGATGGCGAAGCTCAGGAAAGCCGGGAGGATGACCAGGTACGGAGCCAGCTTGAAGACGAACCGGTCGGACTGTTCGGGGACCAGGTCCTCCTTGAAGAACAGCTTGATCCCGTCGGCCAGGGTCTGGAGCAGGCCGAAGGGGCCCGCCCGGTTGGGGCCGATGCGGCTCTGCATGTCGGAGATGACCTTGCGCTCGAACCAGATCATCAGGATCACCGCCACCATCAGCGCGGCGAAGACGACGAACGCCTTGATGAGGACGATCAGGAAGATGGCCAGCCCCACGTTGTTGGTCGGGAAGAGCGGGTCGGTTGCTATGAAGGGCGTCACCGCGTGGAAGGCAGGGATCATGGCGTCTCCATTCGCAGCTCGGTGACCGGCAGCGAGGAGTCGATCAGGTCGCCGGCCGTCCCCCGGCCCAGCGGGACGTTGAAGTCGACGGCCACCACCCGGCGGGGAAGGGTCGGATCGGGATCGACCTCGACCACCGCCGAAGCTCGGGCCGTCCGGACCCGGACCTGCCCACCGGCGGCCACGCCGAGGTCGTCGAGATCGTGGGGGTTGGCTCGAAGCGGCGAGGCGGGCACCAGGCCGGCCAGCGCCGGTACCGAACGCACGGCGGCGCCGTTGTCATAGAGGCGGCGCCCGGCCACCAGCCGAAGGGAATAGCTGTCGGTGGTGGGCACCCGAGGAACCTGCAGGTCCGCGGGTCCACTGATCAGCGGCGGGCGGGCGGCCGCGCCGCCGCTGCCGGTGCCCCCTCGGTGGCCGGCGCCGGTGCCGGTACCCCCTCGGTGGCCGGCGCCCGCGGCGCCGATGCCGGCGGCGGGGTCGGCCGTTGGGAACTCGGCGAAGCCGGCCCGGGGCGGCGCACCCTGGCGCTCCACCGACTGCACGCCGGGGATGGCGATGGGGTCGAGCGGGGCGGCCAGCTGGCGGCGGGAGAGCTCGACCGGTGTGGCCGTCATCGGCGCCACGATGCCGTCCACCGAGGCAGCCACGTCGAGGACCGTCCCGGTGATGCCGCGGTAGGCAGGAGCCAGGCGCTCGATCTCGTCCCACACCTCGGCCAGCGAGTCGAGGCCCAGGTCCCCGTCCAGGTGCACGGCCAGCTCGACGGCGATGACCCAGTCGGCCCAGGCCTGGCCGGGAGCGACCAGCTTCTGGCCCAGGCGGGTGATCCGCCCCTCGATATTGGTGGTGGTGCCCGGCCGCTCGTGATCGGCGGCCACCGGCAGGACCACGTCGGCAAGGGCGGTCGAAGCATCGGGGGAGGTGGCGATGGACACGATGAAGTCGATGTTGTCGAGAGCCCGCTGGGCCAGGCCCCGGTCGGGGAAGTCGGTGCGCGGATCGGCTCCCAACAGGACCAAGGCACCGAGATGACCGGTCTCGGCGGCACCGAGCATGCCCGCCGTGTCGAGGCCGCGTTCGGCCGGCACCGATCCCCACGCCCCGGCGAACCAGTCGCGGCCGGCCTCGAGGGTGGTCCGCCCCGGGAGCAGGCCCGGGGCCAGTCCCATGTCCAGGGCGCCGTTGACGTTGCCCCGGCGCAGGGCGGGCAGGAACCGGGCATTGGGCAGCGCGGCCGCCAGCCGCTGGGCGGCCTCTGCCACCAGCGCCGCGTCCTCGGCCAGCGACGGCCGGCCCACCACCACCACCACGTTCTCGGCGGTGAGCAGGCGACGGGACTCGGCCAGGACGTCGGCGTCGACGCCCTCGGGGGTGGGAGCCCCGCCGGCATCGTCGGCCACCAGCGCAGCGGCCAACCCGGAGGCCTCGCCGGCTCGGTAACGGAGCGACGCTGCCGCGTAGGGGGTGAGCGACGTGCTCTGGGGGGACAGCTCGACCACGGACAGGTCGCCGTCGACCACGGCGGAGCGCAGGCGCAAGAAGAGGACGGGGAGCTCCTCACGGAGATCGCCGGACAGGAGCACGACCGTGTCGGCCGCCGCCGCCTGGTCGATGGTGGCCCGGGGGAGGCCGAGCACGAGCTCGGCCGGGAGGCCGTCGCCCAGCTGGGCGTCGACCGAATCGGTACCCAGGACGCCCTTGGCCAGCTTGGCCCAGACGTAGGCCCCCTCATTGGTGAGCCGGGCGCCGCCGATGACCCCGACGCCCCTGGCGCCGGACCCGGTCGCGCCACTCCTGGCGCCGGACCCGGTCGCGCCCGACCCGGTCGACTTGGACCCGGCGGACGTGGAGCCGGCGGACGTGGAGCCGGCGGCCCTCTTCAGTCCGTCAGCCACCGCCCGCAGGGCTTCGTACCAGGTGGCCGGGACCAGCTCGCCGTTCTTGCGGACCATGGGCTCGACCAGGCGCTTTTCACTGTTGACCGACTCATAGGCGAAGCGACCCTTGTCGCACAGCCAGCCGTGGTTAACCGGCTCGGCGTCGATACCCATCAGGCGGGTGACCCGGTTGGCCGACGACTGCACGGCCACCCGGCACCCCACCGCGCAGGTGGTGCAGGTGGACTCCACCTGGTCGAGGTCCCAGGGTCGGGCGGTGAACCGGTACTGGGTGGCGGTCAGCGCCCCCACCGGGCAGATCTGGATGGTGTTGCCCGAGAAGTAGGAGGTGAAGGGGAGCTCGGGGAAGGTGTTGACCTCGAGCTGGTCGCCCCGTCCGATGAAGTCGATCTCGGCCTCGCCGGCGATCTCGGCGGCAAAGCGGGTGCAGCGGCCGCACTGGATGCACCGCTCGCGGTCGAGCAGGACCAGGTCGGAGATGGGGACGGGCTTCTCGAAGTGGCGCTTCTCCTCCACGAACCGGCTCTCGCCCGGCCCGTAGGCCAGGGTCTGGTCCTGGAGGGGGCACTCGCCGCCCTTGTCGCACACGGGGCAGTCCAGCGGGTGGTTGATCAGGAGGAACTCGAGCACCCCGTCCTGGGCCTTCTTCACCTTGTCCGAGGTGGTCACCACGTCGGAGCCCTCGGCCACCTCCACGAAGCACGAGGGCTGCAGCGAGGCGCCGCGGGGACCGCTCACCTCGACCAGGCACATCCGGCACATGCCCACCGGCTTCATGCGCGGGTGGTAGCAGAACCGGGGGACGAAGGTTCCGGCCCGCTCGGCGGCGGCAATGAGCATCTCGCCCTTGCGGCCGACCACTGGCCGGCCGTCGAGGGTGAAATGGACGGCCGCTTCAGCCGGGACCGGCGGCGCGGCGGCGGCTACCGGGGTGACGGCGCCGGCTACCGGGGCGGCGGGGGTGGGCTCACTCATACGGGCAGCCTCCCTCTTTGACGTGGACCAGGAACTCGTCGCGGAACATCTTGATGGCCGACGCGATCGACGAGGGGATGGAGGGTCCGAGGACGCAGATGGTGGTCTGCTGGGGTGGCCAGGTGAGCCCGGGGGCGATGTTGTCGCACACGTCGAGCAGCAGGTCGAGGTCCTCTTCACGGCCCAGTCCCAACTCGATGCGCTCCATGATCTTGAGCAGCCAGCCCGAGCCCTCTCGGCACGGCGTGCACTGCCCGCACGACTCCCGGGCGAAGAACTTGGTGATGCGCCACGAGGCGCGCACGGCACAGGTGTGATCGTCCATGACCACCACCGAGCCCGAGCCCAGCATGGAGCCGGCCTCGGCCACCTCGTCCTGCCCCAGTGGGAGGTCGACCTGGTCGGGACCGAACCACGGGGCGGACACGCCGCCGGGGATGAACGCCTTCAGCTCCCGGCCGTGGCGGATCCCGCCGCCCAGGACCGGGGCGTGGATGAGGTCGTGGAACGTGGTCTTCACCATCTCTACCTCGAAGACGCCGGGCTTGTTGACGTGACCGGCCAGGGCGAACAGCCGGGTGCCGGTGGAGCGCCCCGCGCCGAGGGCGGTGAAGGCGTTGCGACCGTGGCCGATGATCCACGGCAGGCTCGACATGGTCTCCACGTTGTTGACCACGGTGGGCTCCCCGTAGAGGCCGATGGCGGCGGGGAAGAAGGGCGGCTTGATGCGGGGGAATCCCCGCTTGCCCTCGAGCGACTCGAGCAGCGCGGTCTCCTCGCCGCAGATGTAGGCCCCTGCACCGGGGTGCACGACTACGTCGATCGAGAACCCGGAGCCGAAGATGTCGGCGCCCACCGCCCCGAGGGCGTAGGCATCGTTCAAGGCGGCCTGCACCCGCTCCAGGCCGAGGGCGAACTCCCCCCGGATGTAGACGAACACCTGGGTCACCTGCAGTGCGTAGGCGGCGATGAGCACGCCTTCGAGGAGCTGGTGGGGATCGCGCTCGATCAGCAGGTGGTCCTTGAACGTGGCCGGTTCGCTCTCGTCGCCGTTGATCACCAGGTAGGTGACCGGCGCCTTGCGGAGCATGGACCACTTCCGGCCGGCCGGGAACCCTGCCCCGCCCCGGCCCAGCAGGCTGACCGCGTCCACCTCGGCCGCCACTTCCTCGGGGGTCATGGTCAACGCCTTGCGCAGGCCGTCGTACCCTCCCGTGGCCAGGTACCGCTCCAGGGTGTATGAGTCGTCGTATTGGAGGCGCGAGGTGACGATCTTGGGTGCGTCGGTGATCGTCATCAGGCGTCCGTCCCCTTGGGGTGCTCGGCAGCCTGGTCGGCAGCCGGATCGGCCTGGTCGGCTTGGTCGGCAGCCGGATCGGCTGCCTTGGCCGCCTCGGCTGCGCTGGCCTCCTCGGCCGCTTTGGCCTGGTCGGCCGCTCTGGCCGCCTCGGCTGCTTTGGCCTCCTCGGCTGCTTTGGCCTCGGCTGCCCGCGCCGTGATGGCTTCGGCCATGGCCAGGCGCTCGGCCGCGATCCGGTCGCCGTCGACGACCAGTCCCCCGCTCCGACGCACCCGGATCAGGGTTCCGTGCTGAGGGATGTCCTCGTCACGGGCGCCGCTGCGCAGCTCGCTGACCAGGCGATCGAAGCTCTCAGCGCTCTGAGCCCCCACGAACCGGTGGTTGACCTGGACGCACGGTGCCCGATCGCAGTCGGCCAGGCACTCCGCCTCTTCCAGGGTGATGGCCCCGTCCGCCGTCGTCCCGCCGCTGTTGACGCCCAGGCTCTCCTCGGCGTGCTCGAGCAGCTCCAGCGCCCCGTTCAGCAGGCAGGCGATGTTGGTGCACACCGACACCACGTGGGTACCCACCGGCTCGGTGTGCAACATGTCGTAGAACGAGGCCGTCCCCAGCACCTCGGCCGGGGTGGTCTCCAGCAGGTCGGCGATGTCGGCCATGGCCTCGGGGGTGAGCCAGCCGTCTTGCTCCTGGGCCAGGTGGCACAGCGGGATGAGGGCCGAGCGCGGCTCGGGGTAGAGGGCGATCAGCTGGCGGGCCAGGGTCATCGTGTCGGCGCTGAGGTGGGTCGTGCTCATCGGTCCACCTCGCCCATCACCGGGTCGACGGAGGAGATCACGGCCACGGCGTCGGCCATGAGCCCGCCTCGCATCATGACCGGGAGACCCTGCAGGTTGACGAAGCTCGGTCCCCGGATGTGCATGCGGTAGGGCTTGGGCGAGCCGTCTGACACCAGGTAGCAACCGAGCTCGCCGCGGGGAGACTCGATGGCCACGTAGACCTCGCCCTCGGGGACGATGAAGCCCTCGGTGAACACCTTGAAGTGGTGGATGAGGGCTTCCATCGACTCGTCGATGCGGGCGCGTGGCTGGGGGGTGACCTTCGTGTCCTGCACCCGGTAGTCGCCCAGCGGCATCTTCTCGACGATCTGGCGGACGATCTTCACCGATTCCCGGATCTCGTTGAGCCGGATGGAGTACCGGTCGAAGTTGTCGCCGTAGGTACCGACGATGACGTCGAAGTCCACCTCGTCGTAGGCCAGGTAGGGCATGGATCGGCGGAGGTCCCAGGGCACGCCGGTGGACCGGAGGATCGGACCGGTGAGCGACAGGGCCAGGGCCTCCTCGGCCGAGATGCGACCGATGCCCTCGGTCCGCTCTCGGAAGATGGGCTGGCCGGTCAGGAGCTCGTCGTACTCATCGGCCCGGGGCATGATGGTGTCGCAGATGATGGTGACGTCGTCCTCCCACCCGTCGGGCAGGTCGGCGGCCACTCCCCCGGGGCGGATGAAGTTGTGGTTCATCCGCAGTCCGGTGGCCTTCTCGAAGAAGGCCAGGACCATCTCGCGTTCGCGGAAGCCGTAGATCATCATCGACGTCGACCCGAGGTCCATGCCGTTGGTGGCCATCCACATGAGGTGGCTGGACAGGCGGTTCAGCTCGACCATCAGCATGCGGATCCACGTGGCCCGGGACGGCATCTCCACCCCGAGCAGCGCCTCGGTGGCGAGGGAGAACACCAGCTCGTTGTGCAGCGGGGCCAGATAGTCCATCCGCGTGACGTTGGTCGCTCCCTGGACGTAGGTGAGCTCCTCGCCCGTCTTCTCCATGCCGGTGTGGAGGTAACCCACCACCGGCTTGGTCCGCAGCACGGTCTCGCCGTCGAGCTCGAGCATGAGGCGCAACACGCCGTGGGTCGAGGGGTGCTGCGGCCCCATGTTGATGATCATGGTCTCGTCATCGGTGCGCTCGATGTCGATGTCGAGCGGGTCGACCACGTGGCCCTCGGGCATCCGCAGCACTGCGCCCACCTCACGGCGGAGCTCGCCGGGATCGGTGGTGGTGCGTCGGCTCAGCTCCTGGTGGCCCTCGGACGTCTCGGCCACCAACAGCAGGCCCTCGTTGCCCAGGGCGGCCTCGTCCTGTGCGATCCCGTCGGAAGGCAGCGCCGCCGAGCTCTGGGTAGCGGGCACGGCACTACCGGCGTCGGGGCCGTCCTCTTCCCCGGCGGCGGAAGCGTCGTCTGCGCGCGTCTTCGACTTCGGGTCGGTCATCTCGGCCCCGGTGCTCCCTTGAACTGCACCGGCACGCGGCCGACGCCGTAGTCCTTGCGGAGCGGATGGCCTTCCCAGTCCTCGGGCATGAGGATCCGGGTCAGGTCGGGGTGGCCGTCGAAGAGCACGCCGTAGAGGTCGTAGGCCTCGCGTTCCATGGCCTCGACGCCGGGATAGACGGAGAACAGAGAGGGGGCCACCGGGTCGTCGCCCGGTACCTGCAGACGGACGCGCACCCGCTTGCACCGCGACAACGACAGCAGGTTGACCACGACCTCGAACCGCCCGGGGGCGACGCCCTCGGGCAGGCGGCGGGGCGGATGGGTCAGGTAGTCGACGGCGCAGAGGTCGGAGCACATCTCGAACCCGGAGTCCCGGAACTCCTCCACCACGGCCACGTACTGGTCCCGGGAGGGGAAGACCACGTCCTGGTCGGACTGGAGCAGGCCGCGTACCGAGCCGCCCCCGGACTCGCTGACCAGGCCGGCGCCGCCGGTGCCGGTGGCGGTGTTCGAGTCGGGGCCCGCCGCCGCGCTCACAGAGGCTCTCCCACGCTGCGGGCGATGACCGGGTTCCGCTTGGGTGTCCCCAGCCGCACGGCGTCGGGACGCTCGGGCGTCCATCCGGCCGTGTCCTCGTCGGTTTCGGTCCGGGCGTCGTCGGTGTCCCCGCCCTCGTCGTCGGTGAGGAACTTCCCCGACGGCACGTCGACGGCGCCCGACTTCCACTCCGGGCCTCGG